>PGZG01000115.1 GCA_002840115.1 Gammaproteobacteria bacterium HGW-Gammaproteobacteria-14
TGGTTTCGGGCGCTGAGCTGGTTTGGTGGAGCGCTACTATTAATCGCGCTGGATATGCTGCTGGTATATGGCTTGCATCTTTCCGGCGATATTTCGCTGGTGCTGGCATTACTGATTTGCGGCCTTGTCTGGCTGCCGTTTCGTCAGTGGTTGTGGCAGCGGTTAATACAGCGATATGCGGCTCCAGAACAAAATCTGTTCCGGGATATTGTCGCCATTGCGCTGGCGCCACAGCTTAAGGAGCGTGGGCAGCGCTGGGTGGATTTATTAACCGGTACGTTCCGACCTCTGTCGGTGCAAGCATTAGCAGAGGATGTGGAGCGGGTGTCTCTGGTGGAACATGGTCGCGCCCTGCGTATTCCGGCATTGGTAGGTTTGCCTGCCTGTGAGTTGAGTTATGCCGATGCGGGCCGCCGTCTGTTCGGTTCCCGTGATATAGCATTGGTGCTGCAAATGATGGCCATGTTGCGTTATGCGGACAGTAGTCGGGATGCCTATCAGCGTGGTGCCAGCGGTGAGCGTGAGCGTATTCGTCGGGATATTCATGATGATATTGGTGCACGGTTGCTAACGCTACTACACACCTGCGGCCCGGAGCATCGGCCGCTGATTCGTGAAACGCTGGATGATGCTCGGGCATTGGTAAAAACCATGGAGATGAGTGTTACCGATAGCCGACAGGCGCTGGAGCATTGGCAGGCAGAAATCCGGCAGCGCTGTGAGGCGGCAGCTGTGGAATTGCATTGGCAGCAGTTTGAAAGTGATCAGGAATTGATACTCACTCCAAGAGAGTACAGCAACCTGACCCGAATACTTCGGGAAGCGGTGAGTAATGCATTGCGCCATGGTGCGCCCAATAATGTGACGGTGGTGATTGAGGCCAATGTATCCGGTGTCACCGCCACGGTTTGTGATGATGGCAATGCAAAGCCAGCGTCACAGTGGGAGCGTGGCCGGGGCTGCAATATTATGCAGGAGCGAGCCCGTGAAATTGGCGCGGAGGTGAGTTGGGAAGTGGAGTCGGGTTGCCGTGTTATCGTGCGCTTTGAACGCAGGAGTGGGGCCCCATTTCCCGCAGTCGCGGCCAGTTGATCCTGAGTCTCCGGAACTCAGGTCGAGCGGCGGCGATTGAGTAAATCCCCCAGCCCGGCTTTTTCCAGCTGTAGCTCAATATAGGATGCAATCACTTCGCCGTTATCCATGGCGAGCACTTCATAAAGTAATTTTCGCGCTTGAGTGATCCGCATCCGGCGGATGGCGGACTTTACTTTCAACAGGTGTGAGGCGTTCATGCTAAGGGTGTCTACACCCATGGCCATTAGCATCAAGGCGGAGCCGGGATCGCCGGCCATTTCGCCGCACACCGATACCGGCTTGCCTTCCGCGTGGGCGTGTTCGATTACATGCATAATCGCGTGCAGCACGGCCGGGTGCCATGAGTTATAGAGCGCGGCGACTTGCCGGTTATTACGATCCACCGCCAATAAATACTGGGTGAGATCGTTGGTGCCAATGGATAGAAAATCTACCCGCTGGGCAATGGCGCGGGCCTGATACACCGCGGCGGGTACTTCGATCATCACGCCCACCGGAGGCAGCGGCACATCAACCCCTTCGTCGCGTACTTCCAACCAAGCGCGGTGAATCAAATGTTGCGCTTCCTCCACTTCGAAAACGCTGGTGACCATGGGCAGCATAATACGCAAATTGTTCAGGCCTTCGCTGGCTTTCAGCATGGCGCGAATTTGCACCATAAAAATTTCCGGATGATCAAGGGTCAGGCGAATGCCGCGCCAGCCGAGGAACGGGTTCTCCTCATGAATCGGGAAATAGGGCAGTACCTTGTCACCGCCCACGTCCAGCGTCCGCATGGTGACACTATGGGGGGCAAAGGCTTTGAGCTGTTCATGGTAAATGGCGCGCTGTTCCTGCTCGGAGGGAAAGCGGTCCTGCACCATAAAGGGGATTTCCGTGCGATAAAGGCCAACGCCTTCGGCGCCGCGCTCCAGAGAGCGGGAAATATCGGTCATCAAGCCGGTGTTGACCATCACCTCAATGCGTTTTCCATCGATGGTTTGGGCTGGCAGGTCGCGCAGTTTTTCCAGTCCGGCGAGCAGATTCTTTTCTTCGCGGATAATTTGCGCGAACTGGCTTTTTAATTCGGCGTTGGCATTGGCAATCAGTCGTCCGCGGAAACCGTCGACGATGACTTCGCGGCCATCGAGCTGTTTTAACGGCAAGCCTTCGGCGCCGACCACCGTGGGAATACCCATGGAGCGGGCCACAATGGCCATATGCGAATTGCGTGAGCCGCGGCTGGTGGCAATGCCGACAATATACTCCCGTGGCACCTCCATCAGCATGGCGGTGGTAATTTCCTCGCCGAGTAGTACCGTATCTTGATGGTATTCGCGCTGGCGACGTTTATCGGTTTGCAGGTGGGCCAGTACCCGGCGGCCGAGGTCGCGAACATCCGCTGCCCGTTCCCGGAGGTAGCTGTCATCCATTAGCTCGAAGTTACGCACATGTTCGTCGATGACCATCCGTAACGCGCCCTGAGCCCAGTTCCCTTCACGGATCTTGGTAACCACTTCGCCAGCAAGGGCATGGCGATCCAGCATGCGCAGATAAACTTCGAACAGCGCCTGCTCTTCCGGGCCGAGGCTGCGGCTGGCGCGTTCCGCCAGCGCCCGTATTTCGGCGCGCGCTTTTACCAGTGCGGCATCTAGTAGGGCCACTTCAGCTTCAATGTTATCGGCGCCGCGATCCGGCACCGATGCCAGCTCGGCGGCGGGGTAGATCAGCATGGCGGTGCCGATGGCGGCACCCTGAGCGCCGGGCAGGCCGTCAAAAATTGCTGGGGGTGGCTCGGTGCCGGGGGGGGTTTCCGCGTTCAATCCGCCGGTGGCCCGGGCATGAGCTACCACGGCCGATAGCTGGGCGGAGATGGTCACCAGAAAGGCTTCTTCGCTTTGGTCAAAGCGACGGTTTTCCCGTTGCTGAACTACCAGCACGCCGAGCACTTCCCCCTGATGCATGACCGGAACGCCGAGGAATGCATGGAACGGGTCTTCGCCGGTTTCGGCGAGGTACAGGAACTTGGGATGGTTGAAGGCATCCTCGAGGTTGATGGGTTCTTCCCGTTGCCCCACCTGGCCGATCAGACCCTCTGATACGCCGAGACTGGCCCGGCCAATGGCCTCGGCCTTGAGGCCTTCGGAGGCCATCAATACATAGCGTTGTTTATCGTTATTCAGCAGGTAGATGGAGCACACCTCGGTACCCATGGCATCGCGTACCCGGCGGACCATCAGGTTTAGCGCGGCATACAGGTCGGGTGCGCTGTTTACTTCCTGAACAATTCTTCGCAGGGTATCAAGCACGCTCGCTCTCCCGCCGGGCGCGGCGCATGGCGGGGGCCAGCTCGCGGAGGGCGCGGACATAGACGCCCCGTTTGAACGGCACTACCTTGCGCACCGGGTACCAGTAGCTGACCCAGCGCCAGGCATTGAACTCCGGAGTTTCGTTGGCTTCCAGATTGATGCGCTGTTCTTCGCTGGTCAGTTTCAGTAGAAACCATTTCTGCCGCTGGCCAATGCAGGAGGGCTGGTTGGGGCGGTTGCTGCGCAGAAAGCGCCGCGGCAAGCGGTAGTTCAGCCAGCCTTCCGTGCATGCCACTATGCAGACATCGTCGGCAGTCAGTCCCACTTCTTCCTCAAGCTCACGGTACAGAGTCTGTTCCGGCGTTTCATCAGGCATCATACCTCCCTGAGGAAATTGCCAGGCATCTCGGTTGCCAATACGGCGGCCCCAGAACACCTTGCCCTCGGTGTTCATTAGCACAATACCCACATTTAGTCGGTAGCCATGTTCATCAATAATGCCGGACATCAGCTCGCCTTTGGTAAGGGTGTCAGCGACAGCGGTTACACGGCGTCTTTTTCGCTTCGTGCGCTGCGCGATAATTTGGCGCTTTGTGAGGCAATTAAACCTTGGCGAGGGCCGGTGCCGCAATGCGGCATCATCAATCCGTTACCTTTTTGCTATGCTGGGGGCCGGGAAACGCCTTTATGGCGTGCGGCAGGGCAAATAGAGTGGTTGGGGGATGGCATGACACTGGCGATTTTTGATTTGGACAACACCTTGATTGCGGGCGACTCCGACCACCTGTGGGGTGACTTTCTGGTGGAGCGAGATCTGGTGGACGCCAAGGACTACAAGGCCACCAATGATCGTTTCTATCAGGACTACAAGAATGGCCGTCTCGATATTGAGGCATACCTGAGTTTTGCCCTGAGACCGCTGGCGCAGCATGCACTATCCAACCTGCTCGATTGGCGTGAAGAATTTCTGGCCGAAAAAATTGCGCCCATCATGTTGCCCGCCGCCACTCGATTATTGCAAAAGCATCGCGATCAGGGGCATACCCTGATGATTATCACCGCCACCAACGACTTTATTACCGGCCCCATTGCTGAGCAGCTCGGAGTTGACCATCTGATTGCCACTCAGGCAGAAATGGAAAACGAGCGCTACACGGGGGAGATTGAAGGTGTGCCGTGTTATCGCGAAGGCAAGGTTCTCCGACTTCATGACTGGCTGCGCCAGCGCGGCGAAAGTTTGGCGGACAGCTGGTTTTACAGTGACTCCCACAATGACCTGCCGTTGCTTGAGCAGGTGACGCATCCGGTGGTGGTGGATCCGGATCCGGTGCTGGCTCAGCATGCCCGTGAGCATGGTTGGTCGGTCATGAGCCTGCGGGGGAAGTGATGCGCTATCGAATACTGTTACTGGGTGTTGCGCTGGGCGCACTGGTTGCTTGTGAGCCTGCACCGCCGCCGGAGCGTCAATCGCCGGCGGAGAAGTTGCCCTCATCGGAACAGCGGCTGCTGGGTAATTTACTGAAAGAGCAGCAAGGTGAGCGGCTGCGGCGGCTGAAAGCTGGCGCCAAGGGATTTGCTGATGCAGTGCAGGGCTTGCTGGGAAATCCGGATGAGCTGCGTTTGGCGACAGCGAGGGAAGGGTGGTCGCGGTTATATCGTTCTTTCAATGAGTCTATGTTGGTGTTGTCCTGCCGGGTGGCTGAGCAACCGGCGTTGGCGGCAACGCTGCGCCGCATTGATCACTTCCCTATGCTGCCGGGCTACATCGATGGTCTGCAGAATTGGCCGGATAGTGGCATCGTTAACGACCTCAGCGTGGAATTAACCCGAGAGTCCTTGTTGCATGCCCAGTCGTTGAGTAGCGATGACGAGAGCAGCTTGGGATTTCAGGTGGTGGCATTTCTGTTGTATGGAGAGCCAGAGAGACCCCGCACGGTTGCCGAGCTATCGCTGCGGAGCAGCGACACTGACGACAACAGTATTATGGACGGAGGTGAGATTGCTGAAAGTGATTCGCTCATCAATGAAGAGACTGTTGTCGAGCCACCGATGGGCACTTCGGCTGCTTATGCGGCAGAACGACGGCGCGAATATCTGCATTTAGCCACTGCCATCCTGGTAGAGGATTTGCTAATGCTGGCCAGAGAGGCAGAGCAGTCCGTGGTTATGCCCGGAGCCCAGTGCCCGGTGGCGGCAATGCGGATGACAGTGGAGCGCCTGATTCGTGTGTCGGGGCTGGATGATCATCAGTCCGTGTCGGGTGAGTATTACTCGGCCCACGGACGGAAGTTGGCGCTTGAGGGTTTGCAGCAAGGGCTGATGCCCTGGTTGGAGAGTGAGAGCCCGCTACGTCACTGGTTATTAGCGGGCGGTAGCAATGGCCACAGTCAGACGCTGCCGGCTTTTGTCGTCGCAGATATGCCAGATCCGGTGCTACTGCAGCAGTTACATGCAGCCCTGAGTGCGGCCCGTTAGGCCGCACTCGATTTCGTTGGAAGCATCAGGCCTCGAAACAACTAAAAGTTGTAGCGACCAAAGAGGCCGATAGCAGTGAGATCATCGCCGATCCGTAGATCCATGCCCACATCAAACGGGGGCGTCAGTTTTAGAAGCCCTTCACCGTAGACGCCGATTTCGTTTTCTCTGCCAATCCGTTGAGCGAACACGCCGCCGGATAACTCAATATCGGCGGTGGCGCGGTGGCGTACGCCGCCC
>PGZG01000116.1 GCA_002840115.1 Gammaproteobacteria bacterium HGW-Gammaproteobacteria-14
TTGCTGAAATCGCCAATCAATTGCAGGTAGAACTGCTGATCACCGTGGGTAACAACGCCGTTGATGCCAACATGGAGAGCCTCTGCTTCGACCCCTGGTTGGCCACCGGGAGCACTGGCACCCCCTTACCAGAATTTGTTCGACTACCGTTTAACCACCCTCTTTATATTCTTTACTCATCAGGCACCACCGGCGTGCCCAAGTGCATTGTCCATGGCGCCGGAGGAACCCTGTTGCAACATGCCAAAGAATTGCAGCTGCATAGCGACATACACCCCGGCGACCGCTTATTTTATTTCACCACCTGTGGCTGGATGATGTGGAACTGGTTGATCTCCGGGCTGCAAACCGGCGCCACTATTGTGCTCTACGACGGCAATCCCGCATTCCCGGATACCGCCCGCTTGTTTGACCTGATTGATGCCGAGAAAATCACTCACTTCGGCACCAGCGCCAAATTTATTCAGGCGGTGGAAAAATCCGGCCTGAAACCTGCCCAACAACATCAGCTGAGTAGTCTCAAGGTCCTGCTCTCCACAGGCTCTCCCTTACTGCATGAGAGCTATGATTTTCTCTATCGTGACGTCAAGGCAGACATGCTGGTAGCTTCTATTTCCGGCGGCACCGATATTGTTTCCTGCTTCGCCCTTGGCAATCCGTTATTACCGGTATACCGCGGCGAGCTGCAATGTTTTGGGCTGGGTATGGATGTCGCCGTTTATAACGAACAAGGCAACCCCGTCGATAATGAAAAGGGAGAGCTGGTGTGTCGCACGCCCTTCCCTTGCATGCCCACGGGCTTTTGGAATGACGATGACGGCAGCCGTTACCAAAAAGCCTACTTTAATCGTTTCAGCAATATCTGGGCC
Source organism: Gammaproteobacteria bacterium HGW-Gammaproteobacteria-14 (assembly GCA_002840115.1). Taxonomy (GTDB): domain Bacteria; phylum Pseudomonadota; class Gammaproteobacteria; order Pseudomonadales; family Alcanivoracaceae; genus PGZG01. Next base: position 870 of record PGZG01000116.1, read on the forward strand.
CACGGTGATTATGCCGAGACCCGCCCCCGTGGCACTCATACCGGGTTGATCATTCATGGCCGCAGCGATGCGGTACTCAATCCCGGCGGCGTACGCATTGGTACTGCGGAGATCTACCGTCAGGTGGAAACCCTGGAAGCCATTCGAGAAAGCATTGTTGTGGGGCAGCAATGGCAAGGGGACGTGCGGGTAGTTCTGTTTGTAGTGCTGCAACCGGGCCACTCCTTGACTGACGCCTTGCAGAATACCATTCGCCGCACGGTACGCGATGGCGCCAGCCCCCGCCATGTGCCCGCCAAAATTCTCGAAGTTAGCGCCATCCCCCGCACCGTCAGCGGGAAAATCGTCGAGCTTGCGGTGAGGGAGGTGATTCATGGTCGTCCCGTTAGCAACCAGGCTGCCTTGGCAAACCCGGAAGCACTTGCCCTCTTTGCCAATCGCCCGGAGCTTTCGGAGTAACCCACACACAACGACAACCAAACGCTCTGCGGCGGCGTACAGGGTATGCCTGAGAAGCCGCTTCGCCTGAATTACGTAGTTTTTTGTCACCGCAGCATTGACGTAGCCGGTACAACCGTTAACAGTAGATGCCTGACTACACAAAGTTTCAGCGTTAGATAACTGATATATATACAGTTACCAATCTCCAATCCGGAGATACGGGCGTTAAGCCTGGCCTGAGAACCACTTGATCGGAACAGATTGATGCTACGAATTCTCCTGTCACTCTGTTGCCTGGCGCTGCTGCCCGGGATGGCAATCGCCCACGTTATCCAGATTCCAGCCACCCAGTTACCGGGGTTGCTGGAAGAACCCACTACGCCCTACAGTTTTTTCAGCGTCCGTGGCGGCCGATTTGAACCGGTCCCCCATCAATGGCTGGAGTTCTCTGCCGACGGCATCCCCTGGTTTGCCAAGGACAGCTCCAGCCGTCGCGCCGGTAAAGCGGGGGTTATTAGCCCCTCAGATCGCCTGTTACTGCGCCGCAGCGATGGTGGCGAGCGCCTTTCAGGCCGAGCCACCGAGCAGGTTGTCGCAGAGGTTGAAGTCAAAATGGGTAGCGACACCTTCTACTATTACGCCGTACGCAACGCCTATCGTCAGGCAACCCAGCGCTATGTCCGTTTTGATCAGCAACGGATGGTCGTCCGCAGCACGGATTACTCGCTCTCCATGGAGCCGGGCAATATGCTGATCTGGAATGATTTTTTCTATCGCACCTTTGAAACCCCTTCAGGCAAACCCGAATCAATACTCGACACCCTGAAAATCCGCATGAGCGCTGGGGTATTTTCCGAAAACGCCCGGGTCACGCTAACCAACCAGAATCTGGAGCCACGCATTGAGGAGGTGATTGAAGGGCCTTTAGCCTGGGTGGTTTACGCTACCACCACCCTCACCGTGGCACGGGTACCGGTAATGCGCATGCGTAATTATTTTCTGCTCATGCCCCAGCAAACTGATATTCATACCCGCTTTACCCTGCCAACAGTGGCGCGCTCCGTGTTAACACCTCCCACGCTGTCCATCTCTCTGGACGGCAATCAGCTTTACGGTAGCCAACTGGTAACCAGCTGGACCGGCGACAAGGTTGCCATTACCGATGGCAAGATTTCCGCCGCCGAGCAAGCCATGATCGATACCCCCATGTCCGGTCGTAACTGGCTCTGGTTTGGTACCGGCCGTGGTTTTGACCTGCTCGCCCAGGTGGATTTTCTGGAAGGCTTTGAACGCCCCGTGCGGCTGCATTATCAGGATGACGCCACCTTGGCGAACCCCCCGGAACGCTTCCCCGGCCAACTCCCGAATGTGGGCTTCACTATTGAGCAGATCCCGATTGGTCAGGAATTTTATTTTCTGGCCAGCCTGTACTTCAGCGAAAACAGCAACAATATGCCTCCGGGCCAGTATGCCAATGAAATACTGGATGCACCGCAGATTACCTGGCGGTCAACCGAATAAACCGTTTTCCTTTTCGCCAAAGACCAACATAAAAAAGCGCCTTTCGGCGCTTTTTTATGTTGTCGCAATACGAGAAGACATCACATCAGGAAACAAAGTGACTGGAATCCCGGGCCAGAATACGTTCGGAAACATACTGAGCCAACACATGCACCGTCCATTGTGGCGTTGACGATACTGGCGTCGGGAAGATAGAAGCATCAGCCACATACAGGCCACTGACACCATGTACTTCGCCATCGGAGCTCACCACGGAATCTGCAGAATCCAGCCCCATACGACAAGTACCGTGGGGGGTGAAACTATTCATACGGTAGGAGTAAATCCCATTAATCCCGTAACTGACGCGAGCCATTTTTTCATCAAGCTCGAACACGCTATCCGCATGCAGCTTCTCAAAACTTGGCAACCATACCCGCTCTGCTCCCGCAGAAAACATGATTCGCGCAGCAATCGATGCCGCTTGCGCAGTTCGAGCAAAATCTTCACGGGAAGGACTCCAGCGAATCACCTTGCGACCCGTCAAGTGGTCACCTTCCCAGGTCACCGAACCTTGGCCTTTATCAATCGCGAAAGCATTTAACCCGGCCATATGCTTGAAGGACTTCATGAAGTTGATATGTTCATCACCGGCTTCCTGCTCACCCACCGCCATCAGCTGCTCAGGCTCTGCCAAAGCTGAGTAGAAGGTAAAGCCATCGGAACGCAGGAACTGATCCACTTCCACACCGACCAAAGCGCCCTGAAAACCCATCAGCTCTTCTTTGAAAGTACCCAACACCTGGGTGAAGGGCTGAATAGCCATGTTCTTACCAAGCTGACCACTACGGTCCGGCACCTGACTACGCTGCAACAACAACGGAGAGTGAATTGCACCCGCAGCGACCACCACCACCTGAGCATCCACTCGCACATTGGACACCAGCGTTCCAGTATCCGGATCGCGAATAATGGCTTCCACACCCGTAGCACGACCACCGCGCATCAATACTCGCGTGACTTCAGTATCAGAAAAAATACGAGCGCCATGGGCTGTAGCCCAGGGTAAGTGCGTTACCAGCGCAGACATTTTCCGATCCGAAGGACAGCCCGCCAGACAGTGACCGGTTAATGCACAGTTTTTCACGTTGCGCGTTACCGGGCGCCAGCTGTAACCCATTTTTTCACAGCCCTGAATCACCTTGTGAGCTGTGGTATTAATTTCGTGGGCTTCGTTAAGGCCAATATTCAAATGTTCCTGCGTTTTTAGAAAAAAACGATCCAGCGACCTTGGCGCCAATGCCTTCAAACCGAACTCATCGGACCAGCGCTGGAAAATTTCATCCGGCGGGCGCTGCATAACACAGGCACCAATCACCGTGGAACCACCCACACAATGGCCTTCCAAAAAAAGCACATCCGTTGTGGTATTTGCCTGAGCTGCCTGATCCCGATACACCGTCGACAAGGTATCACCCAGAGACTCGGTGAATTCGGCACTGGGCCAATAACGACCGGATTCAAGAATCAAAACGCGCTTACCTGCTTTTGCCAGTTCATAAGCGACGGTAGAGCCACCCGCGCCAGAGCCGACAATCACAACATCGGTTTGAATACTGAAATTTCTGCCAAGGGTCGGGTCGCGGGCAACGTCTTTGGCCTGAGTGACCGGGACGCCCTCGCGTTGCATATTAATCAAGCGCATGGATAGCTCCGGGTATCAGGATAAAGGCAGAGGTGCGTTGCCAAGGCGGCGTACACCCCAGCGCTCGGTAACCGGGCCCCAATAATCCAGGGCATCCCAGGTGCGTGAGTCACGCCAGTAATTCAAAGTCACCAGCGCTTTCAGTGTAGTGGTCAGTCCACGTTCAAAAAACGCTCCTTCCTGCATCGCCACCACATAGGCATGGGCTCGCTCATCGTCGAGGGTGCTAAAACGGCTGAACTTGAAACTGGCCATGGGGCGATATTCATAAACCCACAAACCTAACGCCAACAGATCACGCTGGGTCGGCGCCATATTGCCAACCATAGTATCGACGTTTTTGATGGTGGGAATTTCATCAATGCAATCCGGCAACCCGTGGCGGGCCGTCGGCAGCACAGCCCGAGTAAATTTGGTCACCACCCGAATCTCGGCTTCCGTCATATTGACGTACTGGAGGGCGTCCGGCGCTTCTTTACGCCCAAACATTCGAGCGCAGCCCGTGGTCAAGGCCACTCCGGAAACAGCGGTGAGCCGCAGCAGGCTCCGCCGAGAGAGGGGTTCAAGGCCCCCTAGCATGGCCGGGGGAAAGTCGTTTTTCTGGGTCATTGCCCTGCTCCGGGGACAGCCAGTGCCCCTCGTTATTGTTATTTGCACTCCGGAGTTTAGCGGAAATACAGGCCGATAATAAACCCCATGGTGAACATCTGTTATGCATGCTCACGCAGCGGGGCTCATCAGCCAAAATATTCCTGCCGCCGGGCAATAATCTGATCCGCAATATAGGTAGCCATGGCATATACCGTTACCTGCGGGTTGACGATAATCGACGTCGGCAGCAGGCTCGCATCCACCACATAAAGGCCTTTCACATCATGGCTTTCACCATGAGGCGCCACCACCGTAGTGGCCGGGTCAGCCCCCATACGGCAGCTTCCTTGAGGATGATAGGACACCAGACGTAAACGCTGGGGCTGGTTCTCCAGCCGAGCCAACACCTCATCGATCTCATCCGGGTGCCGAATGATCAGTTTTTCCACGCTGGGGACATACACTTCCTCAGCTCCAGCGGCAAAATGGATTTGCGCGCTGGCTTTGATGGAGGCCAACATGGCCGGGAAATCCTGATCGGACACCTTGTAATCCACCACCTTGCGACCCTTCTCCCAACGAATCTGACCCACATTGTGGTCATGAATCAGAGTAACGATGCCGCTTTTGTAACGGGCCTCCTCCATAAACTGGAGAAACGGCTTGCCGGTGCCCGGCTCATGCAGCAGACACATCTCCACCGCACCGAGACCACCGGCTTCCAGCACAAAACCGCCTTTCTCGGGCAGCAAGAACTCATCCACATAAACTCCCAGCAAGGCACCGCGCCAGGGATAGACTGGTTTTTCATATTTGGCGGCGACAAACATAGAGGGGTGACAGGCGAAGTTACGTCCCACTTGGCCGGAGCTATTACCAAGATCGCTTTTCAGCATCAACAATG
>PGZG01000117.1 GCA_002840115.1 Gammaproteobacteria bacterium HGW-Gammaproteobacteria-14
TTTCTATCGTCGTTTCCGAGAAGATGTGGTGCCGCTGTTAAAGACTTTTCCGTTTATCAAAATATGGCATGCGGGCTGCTCCACCGGTGAAGAGATATACAGTATGGCTATTCTTCTTGAAGAAGAAGGGCTGTACGAGAGAGCAATGATTTATGCCACCGATATCGACAAAAATGTGTTGGCATCGGCGAAAAAGGGGATCTATTCGGTATCCTCGATCCGCCAGTATGGGGAGAATTACATTCAGGCCGGTGGAAAGGGTTCTTTGTCTGATTACTACACCTGCAAGTATGACGGTGTAATTATTGATCAGCGGCTGCGCCGTAATATTCTTTTCGCTGATCATGACCTGGCAACGGATCAGGTGTTTGGCGAAATGAACGTTATTGTCTGCCGAAACGTGTTGATCTACTTTGACCGGGATTTACAGCGCCGGGTGTTTCAACTTTTCAGGGACAGTCTCGATATGGGCGGTTTCCTGTGTCTTGGCACCAAAGAGAGTCTGAACTTTTCCGGCATTGCCGAAGAGTTTGAGCCAGTGGATGCTCAGATGAAGATTTTCCGTCGCAAGCAACATGGGTTGTGAGATAACAGATGATTGAACAGAAGGTGCTTTTGGTGGACGATCAGCCGGCTAACCTGGTTAGCCTGGATGCTATTCTTGAGGCAGAAGGTCGTGTTTTGCTGAAAGCGAACTCAGGCACGGAGGCATTGAAAATTCTGCTGAAAGAGGATGTCTCTCTGGTGCTGCTGGATGTGCAGATGCCAGGTATGGACGGTTTTGAAGTGGCGGAGTTGATGCGCCAACGCAAGGACACTCAGTCGATCCCGATTATTTTCGTGACGGCGATCAGCAAAGAAGACAAATATGTTTTCAAGGGCTACCAGGTGGGCGCGGTTGACTATCTATTCAAGCCACTGGATCCCGTTATTCTTCAAAGCAAAGTGAATTTCTTTTTGCAGCTAGACCGTCAGCGCAGGGAGCTGCAGGAAAAGTTGCGGGAAGCTCAGGCACATCGCGCGGCCTATGAGGCGGCGAAAAAAGGTGGTAGCCAAGGCTGATGGCACTGCGAGGCACGAGAGCGGTGGCTATCGGCGCCTCCTGGGGAGGGGTTGAAGCTTCCATCAAGATCATCTCGCGATTGCCCGTAGATTTCCCGGTCCCGGTTTTTCTGGCTCAGCATCAGCGTTACGAATCAGAGTCCCGATTGGCAAGAGTGTTGGCGTCGCGCAGTCACTGTCCAGTGCTAGCTCCTGAAGACAAGGAGCCGGTGCGCGAGGGCCATATTTATGTCGCACCGCCGGGCTATCATATGCTAGTAGATCGTAGTGGTCTGATTTCGCTGTCTTGCCATTGGCCTGTGTTTTACTCACGTCCGTCCATTGATGAGCTTTTCTTTTCGGTAGGCCATGTATACGGCGGCGGGGCATTGGCTATTTTGCTGACGGGCGCTAACGAAGACGGTGCCGCAGGGCTGCGTTATATACATCAGCGTGGAGGCGTTACGGTCGCTCAGGACCCTTCCACGGCAGAGGCGTCTATGATGCCTCAGGCTGGTATAGATACTGGCTGTGTAGACCATATTATGAGCTTGCAGGAAATCGGGGATTTCCTACTGCGTTATGTAGCAGGGCGGGGTTAAATAGTATGGTGCGGTGGCTAAAACTCGGATACAAAAATCGAGATTGGCAGTTTGGTAGCAAAAAACATACAGCGTTTTGCTGGATTCCGGAGATGATGTCATGTCCGGGCGGGGCGGGGTAGTCGGCGAATAAGATGAAACAATCAATTTTGATGGTAGACGATCATAAGGAGAACCTGATTGCCCTTGAGGCAATTCTGGAGTCTCCCAACCGGAATCTGGTCATGGCGACCACCGGCAATGAGGCGCTGCAGCTTGCCTTGAAGCACGATTTCTCCTTGATCCTTCTAGATGTTCAGATGCCGGAAATGGATGGCTTCGAGGTTGCCCAGCTGCTGCGACAGGGTCGTAAAACCAAGAATATTCCTATTATTTTTGTTACGGCCATCTCGAAAGAGCACAAGTATGTTTTCCAGGGCTACGAATGCGGTGCTGTTGATTATTTGTTCAAACCTATTGACCAGCAGATTCTGACAGCGAAAGTTGACGTATTTCTGGATCTGGATCTGCAGAAGCGCAAGCTGCAGCAAGCGGTGGTCCAGATGAAGCGTCTCAAGGACGAAAATGAACGCCTGCTGCAGGCGATAGGTGATGGCATCGTAGGGGTGGATATTCAGGGCCGCATTTCTTTTGTGAACGATGCGGCGGCAGTGCTGTTTGGTGCCGATCGGGGCACATTGGTAAATCAGCCGATTTGTCCTTTATTGTTTCAGGCTACCGATGGTAGTGCTTCGGTGGATTGGCAGCAGTCGCCGCTATTCCTGAGGTGTTCGAAAGGTGATTCATGGCGTAGCGAGCCTGCATTATCGGTCCGTCTGGGTTCCCGGGAGGCCTCCCTGGAAGTGTCTGCAAGCCCTTTAAACCAAGCTGGAGAGGCGTTTACCGGGGTTGTTTTTGTCGTGCGAGATGTTACTGGTGTCTTACTCTCCTCAGCGGAGCAAGAAGCCCGTGGCCTGCGGCGGTTCAAGCGCAAAAAAATGATCCGCGAGCTGGTAATGTTCGATCGCACCACGGGGGGAAATGTTGGACGCCTGTTGAATATCAGCGAAGATGGCTTCAAGCTTCAGACCCGTAGCGCCATTGCCCCCGGTACCTTGTATTCGCTTAGCATGGTGTTACCGGAGCAGATTTCCGGGGTTAGCACACTGAGCATGAGCGGCAAAGCTGTCTGGTGTCAGCCAAGGGATCAGGCAGGGGAGTTTCATTGCGGGTTTCAGATTACCGATGTGAGTGATACTCACCGCAATGTGCTGCTAGGGATGATGGAGAAGTACTGATTATGGATACGCAGCTTTCGGCAGAGCCTTTGATGGAAATGCCTGCCGATGAGGTGATCGCCGGTTTTCTGCCTTATGGTTTCGCAAGACGATATGGCATCTTGCTGCGCCCCGAGGGCGGCAGCTTCGATGTGCTGTGCCGAAAGCCGGTTTCGGTAAGAGCTCTGGCAGAGGTGCGCCGGGTATTTCCTGACCTTCCTGTTCCTCAGGTTCTCGAGTCGGCGGCATTCGATACCGCCATGGCACTTGTGTATGAACAGCAGCGAGGTGCTGCTGCCGAGGCGGCGGATAATCTGGATGGCCTGGACCTGAGCAGTTTGGTGGATGCGCTGCCACAGACCTCCGATTTGCTGGAGCAGGAAGACGACGCGCCGATCATTCGCCTGATCAACGCCTTGCTTCAGGAGGCCATTCGTGAAAATGCCTCTGATATTCACATTGAAACTTTCGAGCGACGCCTGGCCGTGCGTATGAGGGTTGATGGCGTTCTCCGAACGGTTCTGACCCCTCGTCGTGAGCTGGCACCATTATTGGTTTCCCGTATCAAGGTTATGGCGCGACTGGATATTGCGGAGAAGAGGGTGCCTCAGGATGGCCGTATTTCACTGCGCCTCGGGGGGCGTGATGTGGATGTTCGGGTGTCGACCATGCCCTCCACTAATGGCGAGCGGGTGGTGCTACGCTTGCTTGATAAGCAGGCCGGTCGTTTACAGTTGTCCCACTTGGGTATGGGCGATGTGTGCCATAGCTTGATACTGGAACAAATTCACAAGCCCCACGGGATTATCCTGGTCACTGGCCCTACTGGTTCCGGTAAAACCACAACGCTTTATGCCTCGCTAACGGATCTTAACGACAGTTCTCGCAATATCCTCACCGTGGAAGACCCGATCGAATATCAGCTAGAGGGCATTGGTCAGACGCAGGTCAATACCAAGGTGGATATGACTTTCGCCAGAGGGTTGCGGGCTATTCTTCGTCAGGATCCTGATGTGGTGATGGTGGGTGAGATCCGTGATGTGGAAACTGCAGAAATCGCCGTGCAGGCCTCTCTGACAGGCCATCTGGTTCTATCGACCTTGCATACTAATAGCGCCGTCGGTGCGGTTACCCGTCTTCAGGATATGGGTGTGGAGCCGTTCCTGTTATCGTCCAGCTTGCTCGGAGTATTGGCCCAACGTCTGGTGCGGTTATTGTGCCCGCATTGCAAAGTCCCCCATGAGCTCACAGCGCCGGAGCGCGAAATGCTTGGCCTTGGTGACGCACAGGTTTCCGAAGTGTTCCGGCCGGTGGGCTGTGATCATTGTAATAACACCGGCTACCGAGGACGTACCGGTATTTATGAGCTGGTTGTGATTGATGAAACCCTGCGCGAGATGATTCATGACCGTGCTTCGGAACAGGCGCTGGAGCGCCATGCACGCCAGCATACGCCGGGCATTCGTAGCGATGGATGGCGAAAAGTGCTGGCCGGCGATACCAGTATCGAAGAGGTCCTGCGGGTGACCCGCGAAAACTGATGCTGATGGATAACGCCCATGCCCGCTTTTGAATACCGCGCGCTAGACCCCAATGGCAAGGTCCGCAAGGGTGTTGCTGAGGGAGACAGTCAACGCCAGATACGCCAGCAACTACGTGAAAAAGGTTGGGTTGCTCTGGATGTGAGTATCACATCCGACAAGGCTGCGGGCGCATCATGGTTTTCCGGGATGTCCTCTAACGGCAAGCTTAACGGTGCCGAGCAGGCCCTGATTACGCGCCAATTGGCAACACTGATTCGCTCGGGCATGCCAATTGAGCAAGCATTAACCGCCGTTGCCCGCCAAGCGGGCAAACCGCGTATTGAGCGCATTATATTGGCGGTACGAGCTCGGGTTACGGAAGGCCATAGTCTGGCCGGTAGTTTGGCCGAGTTTCCTCGTTCCTTTTCGGAAATGTATCGGGCGACAGTGGCGGCGGGTGAGCAAAGTGGCCATCTGGAGCAGGTGCTTGATCAACTTGCCGAGTATCTTGAAACCCGACATGACACGGGTCGATCTGTATCTCAGGCGATGATTTACCCCACATTTATCATGGTGTTTTCCGGGCTGGTCATCACCATGCTTATGCTTTACGTCGTTCCGAAAATGGTGGATGTGTTCATTAATCAGGGGCGTGAGCTACCTGGTTTAACCCGGTTCATGATTGGTTTGAGTGATTTTTTCCGGGATTGGCTGTGGCTGGCAGCTAGTGTATTTGTCATTGCCGCCATCGTTTTCTCCCGAGCCATGAAGGATCCGGCCTTTCGGCTACGAGTCCACCGTCGTTTGGCGGTTACTCCGGTGATTGGGCCGATTTTTCGCGCTGCGGATAGTGCCAGACTGGCAAGTACATTGGGGATTCTGGGTCGCAGTGGCGTACCACTGGTGGAGGCACTGGCGATTTCGGCACAGGTGGTGACCAATCATGCGATTCGGGCGGCGGTAGCGGAAGCTGCCTCCCGTGTGCGTGAGGGCGGCGGCCTTAGCCGTGCGCTGGAAAAGAGCGGTTATTTCCCCCCGATGATGGTGCAAATGATCGCCAGCGGCGAGGCCAGTGGAGAGCTGGATCAGATGTTGACGCGGGCGGCGGATTATCAGGAACGAGACCTCAATAATACGGTCACAACAGCGGTTGGCCTGTTGGGCCCGCTAATGCTGCTGGTCATGGCTGGCTTTGTGGTATTGGTGGTACTGTCCGTGGTGTTGCCGATGCTGGAAATGAACGCCTTTATTGCCTGACGGTGAGCTAATTACCTGACGTTACGCAATATCAACTGACAGTCAGGGCCGCCGGGCTGACCATAACCGGGAACCAGAACGTGAATGCAAACGTAATAAGCAGGTGGATACCCATGAAGGCGACTCAAGCTGCGGCTATGCGCGGTTTTACTCTGATTGAAATTTTGGTGGTGGTGGCGCTGATCGGTTTGTTAGCGGCTTTCATTGTGCCCAACGTTATGGGGCAGAGTGAAAAAGCACGAGTGGACCTTGCTCATGCCAATATGAACGCTATTAGTACCCAGCTCGAGATGTTCCGGATG
>PGZG01000118.1 GCA_002840115.1 Gammaproteobacteria bacterium HGW-Gammaproteobacteria-14
ATCCCGTTCACGCCAATCCGGACAGATTTTTTCCAGCGCCTCCAAACTGAAATGACGGGCCGGATCATTTTCAGACATCGTGTTGGTATGCACTTCCGTTAAACAATAGTGCGGCTGACTGTTATTAATTTCACGCAGCTCTTTGCCAAAAATGGTTTCCTGAACGCCCGGCGCATAATGAATATGAACCGTATTCGCCATACGCTGCTGGCTCACCATACTGCGCACCATGCTCATCGCTGGCGTAATGCCGCTGCCCGCAGTAATAAACAGCGGCTGTGCCGGGGAAGCGTCGGGCAGATAGAACTCGCCTTGCGGCAAACCCACCGGAATATAGTCACCCACTTTCAGTTTGCGAACGATGTGATGGGAAATACGGCCACCGGCAATCGCCTTGACCGTAATGGTAAAACAGCCATCATCACGCTCCGGCGACGACGAAATAGTATAGGTGCGTGTGTAATGCTGACCGTCCACCGCTAAACCAATCCGCACATGCTGACCCGCACGATGGCCACGCCAGTTAGCGCCGGGCTTCAAAGTAATAGTGCGTGAGTCGCTGGTTTCGTCCCAGACATCCACCACCTTGGCCTGCAACTTATGGGTAGACCAGAGCGGGTTAACCAACTCGACATAGTGGGAGGTGCGCAGGGGATAGGCGAACATGTCCGTGACCGACGACAGCCAATGCAGCCATCCTTCTGAGGGGCGCGAGCCCCGAGTATCTTGCAGATCCATAGGCGACACTCTCTATCATTGTTGTAATTATTGAAGCGCAAAGGCTGATTCACCTTACACCCGGCCATAACAAAGCTCAACGCAACGGCAACCAGAAGAGGTCGACCACGTTACGATGATTACTACGCTACTATCATTAGTAAAAACATAACTCGCTCATGACAAATGAACGTAACCCGCAGCTAACCGGAGCCAATACGATAATCGCCCATCCCTACCCCTACCCTCGCACACCCCCTACAATAGAGCACATTGTCACCCTCAATTTTTGCCATTGGGAACATCCATGACCCTCCAGTTCACCAAGATGCACGGGCTCGGTAACGACTTTATGGTTATCGATGGAGTACGCCAGAACCTGCCAGGTAGCGGCCTTCCACTGCCTGTAGAGCGTATCCGTGCGCTGGCGGACCGGCACTTCGGCATTGGCTTTGATCAATTGCTGGTGGTGCAACCTGCACAATCCAAGGCCGTGGATTTCCGTTACCGGATTTTTAATGCCGATGGTTCCGAGGTAAATCAGTGCGGCAATGGGGCGCGCTGCTTTGCTCGCTTTGTCCGCGATCAGGGGCTGACCGACAAGGATTCGATCCGGGTCGAGACCGCTGCCGGACAGATGACCCTCAGTTTGGCCGACGATGGTCAGGTCACCGTAGATATGGGAGCTCCCCGTTGGGCGCCGCAGGATATACCCCTAGCCGCCAGCGAAGAGGCCGATACCTACTTCATCATTGCCGGCCAGCAGGCCTTTGAGGTGGGCGCAGTCGGGCTCGGCAACCCGCACTGCGTCATGCTGGTAGAGAACGTCGATAACGCCCCGGTGGCCACCGTCGGGCCACTGCTCGAGAGCCATCCGGATTTTCCGGAACGGGTTAATGTCGGCTTTATGCAGATTGTTAATCGCGGCCATATTCGCCTGCGGGTATTCGAGCGTGGCTCCGGCGAAACCCTGGCCTGCGGCTCCGGCGCCTGTGCGGCGGTGGTGGTGGGTCAGCGCCGGGGATTCCTGGATACGACGGTACAGGTAGACCTGCCCGGCGGCTCCTTGTCTATTTGCTACCATGGTCATGACGGCATACTAATGACAGGCCCTGCGGCCCACGTCTATGATGGCCGCATTGAGATCTGAGGGGATTCGAGGATGAGTGAGGAACAGGCGACCAGCGCCGATCAGGTTACCGCCTGGCTGCGCCACCACCCGGAGTTCTTCCAGACCCGGCCAGACCTGCTGGAGCTGATGCGCCTGCCGGACCCCCGTGGTGAAGCCGTATCCCTGCTGGAGCGTCAAGCCAGCATCCTGCGAGACCGCAATAACGAGCTCCGTGAGCGCCTGAACGCACTGCTCGATATTGCCCGCGAGAACGATAGCCTGTTTGAAAAAACCCGCCTGCTGACTCTGAAGCTGATGGAAGCCAAAGGGCTGGAGCCTCTGTGCAAAACTCTGGTGGACAGCCTGAAAAGCCAGTTCGGCTCCGATGCTGTCACCCTGTTGCTCTATGATCGTGACACCTCCATTGATGGCGCCCTGCGCGAGCATGTGCGTATCGTCGAGAGCAACGACTTACACGATGCCCTGCAAACCCTGTTGCGACAGGGCAAGGCTGTATGCGGCATTCTCCGTAACGACGAGGTGCGCGAACTGTTTCCGCAACATGCCGACGAGGTAAAGTCCGCCGCCATGGTGCCGCTGGACTTCCAGGGTCGTCAGGGCCTGCTCGCCATCGGCAGCTTCGATGAACACCACTTCAGAAGCTCACTGGGCACCCTATTTATTACTCATCTGGGAGATGTGATTGCCCGTCGTCTGGCGGACACACTTCGTGACACCCGTCGCCCCGAAGCCAAGCGTGCCTGACCTGCCCGCGTCGCTCAGCCAGCCCATTGCGGCCTTTGCCCAGCATATTGGCAGTGAGCGACGCCTGTCTCCCCACACCCTGAGCAACTACCAGCGCGACCTTACTCAAGCCGCAACCTTGCTTCAGGAGCGCGGACTGAATGAATGGCCTGCCGTGACGCAACATGAAATTCGCGCACTCGTAGCCATGTGGCATCGACGAGGCAAAGGCGGTGTTTCCATTCAGCGTACATTATCTTCCCTGCGCACCTTCTATCGCTTCCTATTGCGCGAAGGTCTCGCCACCGACAATCCTGCCGATGGCATTCGCGCACCGAAAAGCCCGAAGCGGCTACCAAAGACTCTGGATCAGGAGCAGGTTGGTCACCTGCTCGACAATGCTCCTGATAACGACCATGAGAACGACCCTCTGGCGCTGCTTGATCAGGCGATGATGGAACTGATTTATTCTTCCGGGCTACGACTGGCAGAGCTCGTTAGTCTGGATATCGACACCATCGACTTCCGCGACGGCGAAATGATGGTCACCGGTAAAGGTTCGAAATCACGAATGCTGCCAGTAGGCGGCCCCGCCATTGCAGCACTGCAGCACTGGATAAAACAGCGCAAGACCTTGCTGAAAAATACGGAAGAGAAAGCGTTGTTTATTAACACCCGTGGTCGCCGGGTTTCCACTCGAACAGTCCAGCAGCGATTGGCGCGGGCAGCACAGATTCGCGGCCTCGGGCAGCATCTTCACCCTCATATGCTGCGACATTCCTTTGCCACCCATATGCTGGAAGCCAGTGGCGACCTACGTGCGGTGCAGGAGTTACTGGGCCATGCCAACCTGTCGACTACGCAGGTGTATACCCATCTCGACTTCCAGCATCTGGCGGGCGTTTACGACGGCGCCCATCCGCGGGCTCAACGCAAGAAATAACGCCACCGATCAGCCAGACTCAAGCGTTCATCAGCACTCGCGCAAAAATACTTTTCAGATACTCTGTTTCCGGGATCGCCGGATGCACGGGATGATCCTCCGCCTGCCCCTCTGTAGCGAAAACCTGGACGAAGCGATCAATATGGCGGCCACTGGATCTGACCACATCCATTAGTTGCTCGCGGGACAGATGCATAGAGCAAGACGCACTCACCAACACACCACCCGGTTCCACCAGGCGCATGGCCAGCTCATTGATGGCGTGATATCCGGCCAAGCCATTTTTGAAATCTTTCTTTCGCTTAATAAAAGCGGGGGGATCTATAATCACCACATCAAAACGCTGGCCTTGCAGAATCAACTCTTTCATCGCTGCATTGGCTTCCATCTGCATCGCAGTAACACGTTCAGAAACGCCATTGAGTTTTGCATTACGCTGAACAAACTCCATCGCTTTGGCTGAAGAGTCCACACAGGTCACCGATGTAGCGCCACGGGCGGCGGCCAACACTCCCCAAGCGCCACAGTAGGAAAAGACATCCAATACCCTGGCGCCTGCAACCAACGGCAGAATACGACGACGCGCCGCACGATGATCATAAAACCAACCGGTTTTCTGTCCTTCCTCCAGCGGCGCGTAATAATCAATGCCGTTCTCACTGAGCAACACCTCCGCTGGCAACTCACCTTTCAGTGACTGGACCATAGGCTGCAACCCTTCCTGCTCACGCACCGCGCTTTCACTTTTAACAATGATATTCTTCGGCGCATAGAGATGATCAAGAGCCGCGGCGATATCATCCAGCACCGCATCTATACCTGCGGTACCAGACTGAATGACAAATGTATCGTTGAAACGATCAATCACCAGACCAGAAAGACCATCTGCATCACCAAATACGGCGCGGTAACAACCACCCTCAAACAACATTTCGCGAAGGTTGATTGCCTGGGCAATGGCTTTTTCAAGAAAAGGGCGGTCCAGCGATTGGTTCGGATCGCGACTGAATAATCGCGCACAGATCAAAGAGTGGGGATTGGCATAAGCGCGCCCCAAAGGCTTACCTCGGCTGTCTTCAATCACCACTTCCCCACCGGGTGCCAGCGCCTTGAGCGGTGTTGCTGCAGTATCAACCTCATTGGAGTACACCCACAAATGACCGCTACGCAGGCGACGTTCTTCACCACGCTTGAGTTTGAGAATCGGAACGGACATGAGTATTCACCTGTAGGGGCGGCGTTAACCGCGAAATGCCTTTGCCAAAACAAAAGATGCCCTTACGGGCATCCTGCTTTTGCCGAAACTTACCATAACAGCCGTTACACTGGCTTCCACACCAGATTCAGCTCCCGAGCAGCACGCACGTCGTCCAAACGACGAACGGGCTGACTATAGGGCGCCCCCTTAACAAGCTCCGGGTTTTCTTTGGCTTCTTCAAGAATTTTCGCCATGGCATCGATAAATTCATCCATGGCTTCCTTCGTTTCGGTTTCGGTTGGCTCAATCAACAGACACTCCGGCACCAGCAAAGGGAAATATGTCGTTGGAGCATGTAAATTGTAATCAAGCAGTCGCTTGGCCACATCCATAGCAGACACATCGAATGCCTTGGCTTCCTTGGCCAGCGTCAGAATAAATTCATGGCTGGCACGGCGCTCCGGGTACGCAGCAGTGTAACCGACAGCCTGCAAACGCTTGAGCATGTAATTAGCGGCCAAAGATGAATATTCACCCACCCTCAGCATGCCTTCACGGCCCAATGCACGTGCATAGTAATAGGCGCGCAGCAACACGCCTGCATTACCCATAAAGGCCGACAAGTGACCGATGGTTTGCGGCAAATCCGATTCATCGAGCCAGCGATAGTTATCACCCTCTTTGCCAACAATCGGCGTTGGCATAAATGGTTTCAGTCGCTCAGAGACACCCACCGGGCCGGCCCCGGGACCGCCACCACCGTGAGGAGTGGCAAAGGTTTTATGCAGGTTCATATGGATCACATCAAACCCCATATCACCAGGGCGGACTTTGCCAAGAATCGCGTTCAGGTTGGCGCCATCGTAGTACAGCAAACCACCGGCTTCGTGCACCGCCTTGGCAATGGCTTCCACCTGTCGCTCAAAGACGCCACAGGTAGACGGGTTGGTCATCATCAGGCCGGCGGTGTGCGGACCACAGGCCGCCTTGAGAGCTTCCAGATCAACATCACCGTCGGCATTGACCGGCACTTCGCGCACCTTGTAACCGCACATCACTGCGGTGGCCGGGTTGGTGCCATGGGCTGCCTCTGGCACCAGAATCTCGGTGCGCTCGTGATCATTACGCGCTTCGTGATAGGCGCGAATCATGGCAACACCAGCAAACTCACCCTGGGCAC
>PGZG01000119.1 GCA_002840115.1 Gammaproteobacteria bacterium HGW-Gammaproteobacteria-14
ATAACGCCATGGCCATTACGGACCGCTGCCGTCTGGCGCTCACCAAGCTGGAAATTCCCACTGCGGAGGGGGTCGTACTGTCCCTGAGTGCCAGCTTCGGCGTGGCCTGCAGTCACGAGAATATGGATATCGACAACCTGTTCCGCGACGCCGACCGCGCTTTATATTTGGCCAAGGAAAGGGGGCGGAATCAGGTTGTACGCGCCTGAAGCAGTGACAACATAGCATCCGGGCAGCGCAGCCGGACCATCTCCCTGTATACCGCCTCCGCCTCTGCGCAGTCTCGCCGCAAGTAGTTCAGCCACTGCTTTACTCGGCCACTGACCTGACTATCCGATCCGCTACCGCGTAACTCTTCGATAAAGACCAGCAGCTTTAAGCGCACCTCTGGCCAGCCAGAAGAGAGGTCTTCGCCTCGCAGACGCTGGGCCAGAAACGGGTCACTGACAGCACCACGGCCCAGCATTACATCCTCACAACCAGACTCCTGACGGCAGCGCTTGGCATCTTCCGCCGTCCAGATTTCACCATTGGCAATCACCGGGATAGCGACCCGCTGGCGAATCAGACCGATCTGATCCCACCAGGCCGGGGGTCGATAACCCTGGGTTTTAGTTCGCCCATGCACCGTCAGCCAGCTGGCCCCCGCCGCTTCTACCGCCACGGCGTTGTCCAGTGACCGATGACCGTCCAGATTGCCAAGCCGCATTTTGGCGGATACCGGAATCACCGCAGGGACAGCCTGACGCACCGCACGAACCACCGCATGTACCTGCTCCGGGGTATCCAGCAGCACCGCACCGCCGCCATGCCGATTTACCGTCTTAGCCGGACAACCGAAATTCAAATCAATTGCCGGCGCACCTAATTCCACCGCCCGCGCCGCATTGTCTGCCATGCAGGATGGGTCAGAACCCAGCAATTGCACATGTACCGGCGTACCGCTGCGGGTCCGACTGGCAGTTTGCAGCTCCGGGCACCAGCGATAAAACACCCGCGGCGGCAACAGGGTGCCACTGACACGGACGAACTCCGTGACACACCAGTCGTAACCACCGATATCAGTAAGCGCCTGACGAACCCAGAAGTCCGCCAGGCCCTCCATGGGGGCGAGGATGATTTTCATGGGCGGCATGATAGCATCGCCAATGGCTTAACCACCCCAGACGCTATATTGAGTGTCAGAATGCGCTGCTAATTTAGCGGCCTACTATGAAGATCAGATATGTTTACCACCCGAATACACCCCCGTTTCAGCGATACCGATGCTCTGGGGCATATCAACAATACTGTTATCCCGGTTTGGTTTCTGGAAGCCAGAGAGCCCGTGCTGCGACTGTTCTCACCGCAGCTGGATATGCGTGAAGCCGCACTGGCGGTCGTACGTACCGAGTTTGACTATCTGGCAGAGACACATTTTGGCTGCGATGTAGAAGTGCGCACCCGGGTGGCCCGGATTGGTAACAGCTCGTTGCAGCTGGCCCAAGAGGTTTGGCAGAACGGCATCTTAACGACCCGAGGACTGGCCACACTGGTCAACTTTGACCCCGTATTACGACGCGCAACGACGATTCCTGCCCCGGTACGGACCGAGCTGGAGAAGCATCAAGGGGGTGAGTAAGGGAGGGTAGAACCCTCGCCGGCCAAGGTGCAAACAGCGCTATAACTCAGGAGGTCGCAAGAGGGAATCGGTGTTTGCGGGCCGGCAAGGAGAGCCACTATAGCCCCCTGAGGACCCTGCGTGCAGGACAAATCTTATTCCGTTTTGGAATCGAAACCGTCTCGATCCGAACGGATTTTTTTTCCCTTTACCGGTCAGCCTGTTAGCGCTGCCACAGGCAAAGCCTCTCCAACCAGACGGCCTCAAAGCAGCAGGCCCATGTCAGACAACCGGACCGGAAATCGCCTTTTCACAGCACTTAGCCCGCCAACTGCCCGGATGCCTGATTCGCCTTGCTGCCCCCCCCTATCAGCACGCACTGGCGCTACCTATCCCTATCCACTGACGATACAATGCGCTCCCAGCCGAGCAACACCATTAGCCACGCTGATCAGCGCCGAGGATTCCATGGCCCGCAAACCCAATAGCGCAAATCTGGAGCAGTCTCTCGACACCTTGGAAACTCTGGTGGAAAGGATGGAATCCGGCGAACTCTCTCTGGAAGAGTCGCTCAAAGCCTTCGAGGAGGGGGTCAAGCTCACCCGCGAGTGCCAACAGGCACTGCGAGCAGCGGAGCAAAAGGTGAAGATACTGCTGTCGGCGGACGACGAGCCGACACCCTTTACTACCAGCGATGCTGCCGACGACGCCACTGATGACAAGTGAGTTCAGCGACTTGCAGGTCTTTATGGCGGAGCGCCGACAACGGGTCGATGACGCCATACGACAATCGCTGCCAAGCCGACACAGTCCCTCCGCTCGACTGACCGAGGCCATGGCCTACGCTGCACTGGGCGGCGGCAAGCGAATCCGCCCACTACTGGTATACGCTGCCTGCGAGCTGGCCGGAGGCTCTGCGGAGCAAGCGGATGTGGCGGCGGCAGCCATTGAGTTGCTACATACCTATTCACTGGTCCACGACGACCTGCCCGCCATGGATGATGATGATCTGCGTCGCGGCCGGGCAACCTGTCATAGAGCCTATGATGAAGCTACTGCCATTCTGGCCGGGGACACCCTTCACACTCTGGCTTTTGAATTGTTGGCCAGCGCGGGCAACTACTCACCAATACAACGGGTCGAGCTGATTCAGACCCTCTGTCAGGCCGCCGGCGCCGAAGGCATGGCCGCCGGCCAGATGCAGGATATGCAGGCAGAGCGCCAACTGCTCACACTGGCGGCACTGGAAGAAATGCATTACCTGAAAACCGGTCGGCTCATCACCGCCGCCCTGAAAATGGGTATCACCGCCTCTGGCTGTAATGATGTTTCGCTAGCCAGCGCCGTTGAGGAGTACGGCGATCGTATCGGTCTCGCGTTCCAGATTCAGGATGACATTCTGGATGTCGTTGGTTGCGCCGATGCTCTCGGTAAAAGCAGCGGCGCGGACGAGAAACTCGGCAAAAGCACCTTCCCCGGCCTGATAGGCCTGGAAGCCAGCCGCCAGCGCGCCCGGCAGCTCTGCGATCAGGCTTGCGCCGCCATCAGCGATCGTGCGCCGCCGAACTCACCACTACTTACGCTGGCCCGGTATATCATTGAACGGCAGCACTAAACGGCACTGAATCTTCATTCGCAGGCCGTTATACTGCGCCCCTCAAATCAGGCTTTGAGCAGTACATGGCGAAAACTTTTGACGACATTCCACTAGCACGACCGCTGACACCGCTTCTGGACAGCATCAACAGTCCAGCGGATCTGCGCGCCCACTCAACGGATGATCTGGCACAGATCGCTGACGAGTTACGCGCCTACCTGCTCTGGTCAGTGGGACGTACTGGTGGACATTTCGGCGCCAGTCTCGGCGTGATCGAACTGACCGTAGCGCTGCACTACCTGTATGACACGCCGGAAGACCGACTCGTGTGGGATGTGGGCCACCAGACCTACCCGCACAAAATTCTTACCGGTCGCCGCGAAGCCATGCTCAATATTCGTCAGCAAGGCGGTATTTCCGGTTTTCCAAAACGCAGCGAGTCGGTGTACGACACCTTTGGGGTCGGCCACTCTTCAACCTCCATTAGTGCCGCACTGGGCATGGCTCTGGGTGCGCAAATGGCGGGACGAGAACGCCGCGTGGCTGCCGTTATTGGTGATGGCGCCATGACCGCCGGGCAGGCATTTGAAGCGCTAAACCATGCCGCACATACCAAAGCAAACCTGCTCGTAGTACTGAACGACAACACCATGTCCATCGGCCATAACGTCGGCGGCCTTGCCAATTATTTTGCCCGCATCTGGGCTAGCAAAAGCTATATCGCTCTGCGTGAGGGGGGCAAACGGGTACTGCAAAAAATGCCCGCCGCCTGGGACTTTGTTCGCCGCACCGAAGAGAGCATGAAGAACATGGTCAGCCCCGACGCCTTGTTTGAAGCCATCGGCTTTAACTATATCGGCCCGGTGGATGGTCACGACCTCAGCGAATTAATGCGCGTACTGGAAAACATGCGGGATTTGAAAGGCCCGCAGTTATTACATGTATACACCACCAAAGGCAAAGGCCTGGCTTCCGCCGAAAAGGATCCCGTCGGCTTTCACGCCATCACCAAAATCGAACCTAAAACCGATCAGCCCGCCCCCATTAAAAAATTATCTGGCCCGAAGTATCAGGACGTTTTCGGTCAATGGCTTTGCGATATGGCCGCCCGCGATGAGAAGCTAGTAGCAATCACTCCAGCCATGTGCGAAGGCTCTGGCATGGTGCCTTTTAGTCAGCGCTTCCCTCATCGCTTTCACGATGTAGCCATCTGCGAACAACACGCCCTGACGCTAGCTGCAGGATTAGCCTGCGAAGGACAAAAACCCGTCGTCGCGATCTATTCGACATTTTTACAACGGGCCTATGACCAACTAGTGCATGACATCGCATTACAAAATCTGGATGTCACCTTTGGCATAGACCGCGCCGGCCTTGTTGGCGAAGACGGCGCCACCCATGGCGGTGTCTTTGATATTGGTTATCTGCGTTGCATCCCTAATATGGTGATCGCCGCACCAGCGGACGAAAATGAATGCCGACTGTTGCTCAGCAGCTGCTATCGCCACAATGGCCCCGCAGCGGTGCGCTATCCCCGTGGCACCGGCCCCGGCACCACCATTTCCAAAGCTCTTGATGTAGTTCCCATTGGCAAGGCTCGCACCGTAAGAGAAGGACAAGATGTGGCCATTTTGTCATTCGGCCCATTATTGGCTGACGCCCTGTTAGCAGGAGAAAAGCTGAATGCTACAGTGGTGGATATGCGCTGGGTGAAGCCACTGGATACCGCATTATTGGACACACTCCACGACAATTACTCGCTCCTGGTCACCGTCGAAGATCATCAACGGATGACCGGTGCTGGCACCGCCGTCAGTGAATATTTGCTCGATTCCGGCAAGCCACTGAATATTCTGAATCTGGGATTGCCTGATGCCTTTATTCATCACGGCAAGCGTGAGGCACTGCTGTCTCAGCATGGCCTTGATGCTGAAGGCATCGTTGCCGCAACAATACATCGACTCAACTCGCACAACCAAAGCCGCAATTAAATCGGCAAGGCACGACGCCAGCAGTTACGGCCATCGCGCTTAGCCTGATAGAGCGCATTGTCTGCGGCGGAAATCAATTTTTCCATCGCCAGATATTGCTCGGGAATGACCGTCATAACGCCTGCACTGATGGTAACGACATCGCCGCAACTGGACGCCGCATGGGGAAGCGCCAGATCCCTCACTGCCTGCAGTAACCGCTCTGCCATATGAGCCGCGGCTGCTTCATCCGCCCAGGGTAGCATCACGATAAATTCTTCACCGCCATAACGGGCAACGAGATCCTGCGGGCGAGCCGCCTCAGAAGATATCGCCCGGGCGATATCCCGTAATGCCTGGTCCCCCTGTTGATGGCCATAATGATCGTTATAGGGTTTAAAAAAATCCACATCGAGCATCAAGACCGTTAATGGCGCTTTATCACGCAAGCAGGAACGCCAGGCTTTTTCATAACTACGGTCAAAGTAACGACGGTTAGCAAGGCCGGTGAGGCCATCAAGAAAGGATAAGCGCTCAAGCTCATCCGCCATCGACTGAATACGGGCGTTATCCAGTGTCAGCAATCGCGCCTGAATAAAATCACGCCGCAAATAACGCTCGTCACGGAATCGTAAAATAAAACCAAGCAAACTACCGCCCAGATAGGTCGATAACGTAAAGTGCCAATCCATGCGGAGATCCAGCACTAACAAC
>PGZG01000120.1 GCA_002840115.1 Gammaproteobacteria bacterium HGW-Gammaproteobacteria-14
TTGGGCGAGCGTATTAGTGGTGTCATTATCTGCGCCTGCGGCAGCCCCTGGATTGATGGTTTTGAGGGAAAAACCCGCCGTGGCCTGCAATGGTTATGTCGCCTGATTCCGCTATGCAATTTGTTGCTCGGTTATTACCCCGGAGACAAGCTGGGTTTTGGCGGGCGAGAGGCGCGCACGATTATGTCCGATTGGCTGGCGTTGGCGCGAACCAATGTGTATCAGGCCCGCGGTGTGGAATACGATTTTGATGGAGCCATCGGTCGTTATGCTGGCCCGCTGTTATCAATTCGTTTGTTGGACGATCCGTTTGCACCGGCGGCGGCGATGGCGGCGGTGTCGGATAAGTTTCCGCCGTCACAGGTCACGCAGGTGGAAATCAGCGCAGCAGAGCTGAATGACTGTGCCGATCATTTTCGCTGGGCGCGTACGCCGCAGGCGGTGGTGAGCCATATTGTTCGATGGCTGGCGTACCAGTAAACGTTTTTTATCCTCTTTGCTGTTTTATAAAAAACTGTTGAAGCTGTTATCTGCTTCAAAGCTTAGAGCTTGATCCCAACCGGGAATGCGAATCCCGGTGGCACTAATGCTCAGGTCATCTCCGCTGAGTACGCCATCACCAAACCGGTAAACAGGCTCCGCTGTACCGTCAAGAACGGCCTGTTCGTAGTGTTCTATGTTTTCGAGGGTGTGTTGTCGCGGAGCCTGCCAGCTATCGAGACTCCGTTGTCCGTGCTTGCGAGCTAGCATGGTCATTGTCTGGTTCGCAGATAGCACCAATGCGGTGGCATTGTTGCCGCCAAACCCTTTTGAGTTGAGCAGGGCGGCGGCAGGGTTGTTGAGCTGGCGGTGTTGCAGAGCAAAATCCAGATGCTGGCGGTGGACATCGGAGGCAATGTGGTCGGTGGTGACAATGCCAGGTAACCAGCCGCTACGAAACGTGCCCAGAGCCGCCATTAACTGATCGCCCGAGGCGCTGGCAAGGGAGTGGCCGAGATAGCATTTCACGGCATTGACTGGCCACTGGGGAATGCCGAAGGCCTGCGCGGTTTTTTCCAAAACATCGGATTCCGTAACCCGATTCTGTGGTGTGCTGGTGCCATGGGCCGAGACGAATGTTTGCTGATGCAGTGCTTCGTCACCAATGAGTTGTCGGGCCAAAGCGGTGGCCCGGCCCATGGTTAAATAGTTGCCAATACCTGGTGCGGAAATCGATTTCTTGACGCCGTCGGCATGAATAAAAACATCCGGCACGGCGCCGAGAATATCTGCACCCAGTTCCACCGCCAGTGCATCATCCATCAGCAGAACAAACTGGGCGGACTCGGCCAGCGTAAAACCACAGTTATCGCCAAATGGCCGAACGGCTCGTCGCCAATCAGGATCGCCCTGACGGCCGTCGAGCTTGCGCAGCCCGTCGTCTTCGGCTAACGCCCCCATGGCGCGATAGCCTTCAAAAATTTCTGCCACTAGCGGAGATTCAGACGCACCTACCAGAGCCACTCGGGCACGACCGGAGCGGATGTCATGGACTCCCAGCGAAAGGTTGTAAAGAAAGCTGGCACAGGCCCCGAGCATGCCGCCGGTGCGTCCGGCGCTGCCGAGGACATAAGCATTGATGAAGTCTGCGGGCATTTCGCCAAGCCCCAGGGGGCATTGCTTTGAGGTAATGCGTTTACCTTGATGGGGATACTTGAGCATGCCCCCCAAGCCGTTGTCGTCAAGCTGGCTCATGGCGCCGGAGGCGTATACCGCAATTTTATCCGGAGCGACTCTGCGTTGTATTTTCTGCCAGTCGATACCGAGCATGCCGAGGCAATCGGAGGCGCCGAAAATAGCCATTTGCAGTGCCCGTGGATGGTTCCGTGACGGGTAGCAACTAGCCGGATCAAAACCGCTGGGTAGTTGTCCGGCGGCCTGAACGCGGGTCTGCTCCGCTGTGGGAATGAGCAGGGATCCCGGAGGTATCGACAGCTCGCTGCGAAAGCGGTCCAGTGGCTGGCACTGCCAGCCTGGGGGTAGTGGATTCGGTAGATCAAGGTTGCGCGCCGTCACCGTGAGAAGCGTATTGCTTCGGGCGGCCACATTCATGGCAACCTGAGTGCTATCGAACAGGTTGTTTTCCAGGCGCCGCACCAGCGTACCGTTGATCAGACTGCTTTCATCGCTGGAGCCAGATAAACGGGACAGGGAGAGCAGTGTTTTGCTACGGATGTCCGCATCCAGTGTATCGAGAACAAGACGTTGAAAACCATGCATACAGGCACTGCGCCCGGCGGGACTGATGCCGCCAATAGCGGTGATAACGGGAAGGATGGACAAGGCGGGGCTCCACTGATGACCGAATGGTCACGAATGTTAGCGAGCTGAGCGCGTCAATACATTAGCTGTGGCTGCCAACCGGGGGCTGAAGTTGCAAGCAAATGTGAGAATGAAGTCGGGCGCCTGCATGTGCGGGCGCCCGGGGCCAAGCGTTGCTCAGAGCAGCTCAATCGCCACGGCCGTTGCTTCGCCGCCGCCGATACACAGACTGGCAACGCCTTTGCTGCCGCCAATCCGCTTAAGCGCGTGAATCAGGGTCAGAATAATGCGTGAGCCGGTGGAGCCCACCGGGTGGCCCAGCGCACAGGCGCCGCCATGAATGTTCACCTTACTGTGGTCAATGCCGAACTCCATCATTGGCATCATGGTGACCATGGCAAAGGCTTCATTGATTTCCCAGGCATCCACATCCGCTACATTCCAGCCGGTTTTTGCCAGAATCTTGCTGATGGCACCGCAGGGCGCCAGCGTGAACTCGCTCGGGTGCTGGCTGTTGGTGCTGTGGCCAACAATCCGTGCCACTGGAGTCAGGCCCAGTTCGGCGGCTTTGCTGGCTTTCATCAGCACCAGTGCGGAGGCGCCATCGGAAATGGAGCTGGCGTTGGCGGCGGTGACCGTGCCGTCTTTGGAAAATGCGGGCTTTAGTTGCGGAATTTTATCGACCTTGGCGTTGCCCGGCTGTTCATCGGTATCCACAACCTGCTCCCCTTTACGGGTTTGCACCGTTACCGGGGTAATCTCGTCCTTGAACCAGCCATTGTCGATGGCCGCGTTGGCGCGGCTGAGGGATTCAATGGCAAAAGCGTCCATTTGCTCGCGGGTAATACCTTTTTGGTCCGCGACTTCCTGAGCGAAGGAGCCCATCAGGCGCCCGGTCTCCGCGTCTTCCAGGCCATCGAGGAACATATGGTCATAGACTTTTCCATGCCCCATGCGCATGCTGGCGCGGGCCTTGTCGAGAATAAAGGGAGCATTGGTCATGGACTCCATGCCGCCAGCCACCATGATGTCGCTAGTGCCCGCGAGAATTTGATCGTGGGCAAACATGGTGGCCCGCATACCGGAACCACACAGCTTGTTGATCGTTACCGCACCGGTGGCATCGGGAAGGCCGGCGAGGCGCATGGCCTGCCGGGCGGGGCCTTGCTTGAGGCCTGCCGGGAGTACGCAGCCCATGATGACGTCTTCAACCTGTTCCGGGCTGATGCCGGCACGCTCAATGGCGGCACGAATGGCGGCGGCACCCAGCTCTGCGGCGGTGAGTGCGGACAAGCTGCCCTGAAAGCCGCCCATGGCGGTGCGGGCACCGTTGACGATAACGATGGAATCCTGGCTCATATGACTCACCTCTGTTCGAGCATCTGATGATGCGAATTTCATGGGTTGCGCAGATCTGAACGGCATCCAGAAGACGCCTGACAACCTGACGGGGGCGCATTGTAGCGCACTGTTGGGTCGGTCACGACATCGTGACAGCCTGATAGCTATCCTCTTTACACCGGTGGCAGGTGAATGGCCTGCTTGCTATCATCGCCAGCCTGTCGACGGTGTGTCGGGTCTTTTAGAGGGCTCTGTTGGCACTGCCTGTGCTGGCACTACCGTTTACCCATCGTATGACTGCAAGGGGAATTATCATGGCTTTTGAACTGCCTGCTCTGCCTTATCCAAAGAACGCTCTGGAGCCGCATATTTCTGCTGAAACGCTGGAGTTCCACCACGGCAAGCATCACAACGCTTATCTGGTGAAGCTCAATGAGCTGATTGCCGGCACCGACAAAGAAAGCCTTTCCCTCGAAGAAATCATTAAAACCGCCGGTCCGGGAGTGCTGTTCAACCAGGCTGCGCAGGTCTGGAACCATACTTTTTATTGGCATAGCCTGAGCCCGAACGGCGGTGGCGAGCCCTCTGGTGAACTGGCTAATGCCATTAATGCGAAGTGGGGTTCGTTTGATAAATTCAAGGAAGCCTTTAATGCCAAGGCGGTGGGTAACTTCGGTTCCGGTTGGACCTGGTTGGTGAAACTGGCCGATGGCTCGCTGGATATCGTCAATACGGATGATGCTGGTACTACGGTTACCAATTCTGCCCAGACCGCGTTGTTGACCTGTGATGTTTGGGAGCATGCCTATTACATTGATTACCGCAATATGCGTCCCAAGTATCTGGAAGGCTTCTGGGCCCTTGCCAATTGGGAGTTTGCGGCGAAGAACTTCTCCGCCTGAAATGGGTCGGAATCAGGGCGCCGGTTGTATTCGGCGCCTTTTTTTATGGGGAAAATGATGATAAAGCCATTTCTTTTGATGTTGGTGCTAGTGTTGCCAGGGGCGGGTCTCGCTGAAAATGGGGAGCCTCAGGACCCTGCTTTGACGGAAATGGAGGTACTGGCCTCACGAAGCATTCAAGAAGCTCTGAACATTGTTCGTCAAAGCGGTGGTTTTTACCCTTTCGCTATGACAATCAATAAGGGAGACAATGTGACGTTGGTGGGTTATCGGGGAGACCCGGACGCCAGACCCCCGGCGGATGATTTTGCTGCGGGCCTGTTTTTGCAGATGCGTGAAACCGTTAATCGGGACAAATCAGTTCGTGCGGTGGTCGTTCTTAAGCCGTTCCATGCCGAGGCTGCTGATGGTTCTCCGGTTCCCGGTGTGTGGGCAGCGGTTGATCACCGTGACCAATTGCCTTGGGTAATGTTTCAGCCATTGATATTGCAAGAGAATGGCCGTTACAAACTCGGCGACATCATTTATCAGCGCTCCGCCGAGCATATTTTTCCACCGCCACCGCCAAGACGCTAACCCGGCTTTTGAATAAGTAATATGAATAAATCGTTTAGTCACTGCCAGGGGGGGCGGTCATACGCAGGTACCAGTCTAGCGCCGCGGCCGCCTCTTCCATGCCACGGCGGAACGGGAAAACGGCTTCTGTTTGGCTGTTGCTTTCCATAACCTGCTTAAATAACTCGACCTGATAACGAGTTTTATCACCCTGAACCAATCCGCAGGCGGTCATGGCCCGCTGGTCGTCACGGCGCACGCCATGGCCGAAGTGCCAGATAGCGCAAAGATAGGCGGCGGGATACATCACACTGTGCCCCTCTGCAACGCTATGGGTAAGTGCAGCGCTGAAATGGGCCAGAGCGCCGTTGTATTGGCTGGCCTCGTAGTCGCTGAGCCCCTGCTGAAGCATGCTTTCGAGGCGCATGTCCGCCTGAGCCAAGGCTGGTAGTAGCAAGGCGAGACACAGCAGATGACGCATTCTAATCACTCCCTGACAAACAGTGTTGCCATTACACCTAACCGGGGCGGTGCTGGCAACACTTGTCCAGAAGCCCGCTAACACTGTTAAACTCCCGGTTTCACAGCTTTCACTATGGCATATCATGAACGATGAACGCGATCTGAAGCTGGGCAATATTGACCAGCTGGATGTTGACGAGCCGTTGCCGTCCCGACGACCGGTAGAAAACAAGCCAACGACGCCGTCTCCGGCCAGCGCTGTAAAGCGTGATACAGCTTCGCCCATGGGAAGTGTCTGGGTTGCGTCC
>PGZG01000121.1 GCA_002840115.1 Gammaproteobacteria bacterium HGW-Gammaproteobacteria-14
TGGCGGTTAGCCAGAGAAAGAAAGTGCAAGGTGAATCGCGATGACAGGAAAATAATTAACGGCAGAATGATCGCCATGCCATACTGATTCATTAGTAGCCATTCTGGCCATAAATAGCGTTGAGCAAAGCCGTGGAGGATAACCTGGAACAGGGTGATCACCAGCGTCCAGAAAACGTAAAACAAATAGGCTGGCTCGCGAATGGAGATATACAGGAAGAGGTTATAGAGCAGCATGATCACCATGCCGCCAATAAACAGCCCCTGCACCATAATGGCAGCGTGGCTGCGCTCGCTAAACTGGTCTGCGGGTACCAGCGTCAGAGGGATTTGCAGACTGTAAGTTCCGTTGGCCCGAATCAGCAGGGTGCGTGTTTCCTGTGCCGGAATCGTTACCGGGAACACTGGAGCATGGTAGGCCAACTGTCTTTCCGAGAAAGGTACGGACAGCCCTGCTCGTTGTTGATCCAGCGGTAGCGCATCGGTGCCGTTAAAGACAAACAGGTCAATTTCGCTGAGCAAGGAGTTGTCAACTTGTAGCAGCCAATTCGCCGTGGTTTCTGTGGTGTTTTTCAGTGTCAGCCGGAGCCAGCAGGTATCACGGCTAAACCCCTGATTGGGCATTCGTTGCACGGTTTGCCATGGTAGTGAGTTTTGTTGTCTTAACACTTGCGGAATAGTTGGGCTTTCTGAGTCTGGCGCGCAGTGTTGCTGTAGGGCGTGGTAAGGGGTGATCGCCGTTGCCGGAACCGGCAGTAATAGCATGGGAGCGGCCGTTGATTTGACGGCTCCTGAGTTGGTTGATGATGGCGTATCGGCACGGATCTCTGTTGCCCAAGACAGGCTCAGACTGAGTAAAAGTACTGACAATGTGATGCAGAGTCGATGCATTACAGACTATTCCTCGCCACCGCCTGATAAGAGATAGCAAGGCCTGCGTTGTTGTGCGGTGATGTCCGTTGACGAGTCTCGCGTTCCATGGCTGTCGACTGCGTTGAAGTCTGTCAATCGGACTCTATGCTGTCATTCAGGGCTCCGCAAGCTAGCGGCATTCACCAATGGCGGGATAATCGCCATAATGCGCGCCCAAGCCACGGTCTCAAGCGCGGAGGAAATATGGCTGAGGATAAACAATCGCTGTTTGCTCATCTGAATGGGGAGACCGGGAAAATCGGTTGGCATGACCTGCAGCCTTGGTTTGCCAAGGGCGATACCCTGTGTGTCGCGCCGGGGGTTGATCTGGTGGCCGTTGCTGCGGCGCTGGCGGCGGATGACTCGGTGGCGGTAAAACGCTGGCTGGACGCAGGTCAGCTTGGCCCGGTTCCGGTGGACCAGGCCTCGGCCTGGTTTGCTACCAAAGCCGAGGTCTGGGCGGTGGTGGTGTTGCCCTGGATTCTGGTACAGCAAGCGTGACCCGTACACTCCAAGGGTAACAACCATCGGGCGGCTGGCTTAGCGCTGCACCATGGTCTGGGCGGCTTCGATGATTTTTGCCGGGCTCATGTCCTCAGGCACTTTTAGGCCTCGCAGTACGGCCTCTCTCTGGTAGAGCTGGTTCATCCATCGTTGCAGATGTTCCAGATCGCTGATGTCGACTCCGGACCAGTTGTGGGTGCGGGCCCAGCAAAAGTTGGCGATATCGGCAATGGAGTAGTCCCCGGCCAGATATTCGTTGTCTTTCAGATGGCCATCAAGCACGGTCAGTAGTCGCTTTGACTCGTTCTGGTAGCGATCGATGGCGGCCTGAATTTTTTCCGGCATATAGCGGAAAAACACATTGGCCTGACCCATCATCGGGCCGACGCCTCCCATCTGGAACATCAACCATTGAATCACCCGGGAGCGACCCCGGATATCGCTGGGTAACAGCTTGCCAGTTTTTTCCGCCAGGTAAATCATGATGGCGCCGGATTCGAATACCGGGAAATTATCCTCTTCGCTGTCGACAATGGCGGGGATACGGCCGTTTGGGTTAATGGCCAGAAATTCCGGTTTTTTCTGTTCGCCTTGCATCAGGTTTAACGATGCCACGGTGTAGGGGAGGCCCAGCTCTTCCAGTGTTACGGAAGCTTTGTGGCCATTCGGGGTGGCAGCGGTGTATAGGGTAATCATGGCAACTCCTGAGCGTATGGAGTAACAAGGATGCCTTAGCGGTCGTTATGTTGCACCGGGAGTCTTGCCAGTAAGCCATAGGTTGCGCGATGATACTGATCATATAGTCAGTACTTGAGGCGACAATGATCAAAGGACGTGGTGTCAGCGAGAATCCGGCGGGGCGATTTCAGAAGATTCGTATCGAGCGCGATGAGGGAGAGTCCGCCGTTGCGCCGCTGGCAACGGAGTATCGCAGTGAAATTGCCAAGTCCTTGATCACCTCCAACGATTCGCCGGATTTGCCGTTTCGCCACAGTATCAATCCCTATCGCGGTTGCGAGCATGGCTGCAGCTACTGCTTCGCCCGGCCGACCCACAGTTATCTGGACCTGTCGCCTGGGTTGGATTTCGAGACCAAGATCATCTGTAAGGACAATGCGGTGGCTTTGCTGCAGCAGGCTTTTGGTAAAGACGGCTATCAATGCGAACCTGTGGTTATTGGAGCCGCCACCGATCCCTACCAGCCAATTGAGAAAACCCGGAGATTAACTCGTGGCCTGCTGGAGGTGTTTCTGGCCCATCGTCATCCGCTTGGGCTGATTACCAAAAGCGGGCTGATTCGTCGTGATCTGGATATTCTGGCGGCGCTGGCGGGGCAGCAGCTGGTGTCGGTGGCGGTGTCAGTGACGACACTGGATAATCCCCTCAAAACAAAGCTGGAGCCGCGGGCGAGTAATGGCAGTACACGCTTGGCAGTAATTCGCGAGTTATCCGCTGCGGGGGTGCCGGTGACAGCGCTGTTTGCGCCGGTGATCCCGTTTATTAATGACGATGAATTGGAAGAAGTGATTGCCCAGGTAGCGGAAGCCGGCGCCCAGCGGGCTGGCTATGTGATGTTGCGTTTGCCATGGGAGTTGAAAGAATTGTGGCAGGGGTGGCTCGCGGAGCACTACCCGGATCGCGCTGAGCGGGTGATGTCGGTGATGCGTGATCTCCATGGAGGGCGAGAATATCAAAGCGGTTATTTTTCCCGGCAAGTCGGTCGTGGCCAGTGGGCCAGCCTGTTTGCCCAGCGTTTTGAAATTGCCTGCCGCCGAGCCGGGTTGGAGGGCCATGAGCTGCCGCCGCTGCGGACGGATTTATTCCGGGTGCCGTCCAAGCCTGATCAGCTGGTGTTGTGGTGATGATTGAATTTCTGATTGATGAACCAGAAGGTAAGGTACATGCCACCCTGTTGCTGGCCCATGGCGCCGGTGCGCCCATGGATAGCGAGTTTATGAATGGAGTGGCGGCGGCACTGGCTGGCCAAAATGTGCGTGTGTTGCGATTTGAGTTTCCGTACATGGCGGAACGTCGCCGCAGTGGAAAGAAGAGGCCGCCGGATCGTGCTCCGATATTGTTGCAGACCTTTGCTGAGGCGTTGGATGCGGCTGGAGGTGCGTCGCTGTTTATCGGTGGCAAATCCATGGGCGGGCGTATGGCCTCCATGCTGGCCGTCGAGCGCCGTTGTTGCGGCGTGATTTGCTTTGGTTATCCGTTTCATCCTCCGGGTAAGCCGGAGAAGACCAGGCTTGATCATTTGGCGGCTCTGCAGGCGCCGTTGTTGATCTGTCAGGGAGAGAGAGATCCTTTCGGCAACCGCGAAGAGGTAACTGCCTATGGGTTGCCGAAACTGGTGCAGCTGCACTGGCTTGAGGATGGTAATCATGATCTTGCACCGCGTAATAAATCTACTGCGACCCTTGAAGGCAACAGGACTTTGGCGGTCGCGGCAGCGCTGGCTTTTATGAACCGGGAGAAATAATCACCGCAGTTCGCAGCCGGTCGCGACCAAAACGAGCCATACGGTCAAAATCGCTACGGGCAATCGGCAGGTATTGGCAATCCAGATCGGTTTGCAAGCCTTCTTCAGGGTCCGAGTCGTGTAGATAGAAAAACTCATCATCAAAGGCGGACAGCACCACCCAGTGGGGAACCCTTTTCCCATCCAGTTGCCAGGTGGAAATCAAAATCAGTGGAATGCCGCCTTTTTTTAGCGATTTGCTTAATTGTTGCTGGGAAATTTCACTGTGATGTACAGGGATTTTGAGTTTTTTTGCCTGACTGACGAAATCCCTGTGTGCCAGCTCAATGATTTTCTTTTTATTTTCCGCCCGGACGCTGTCGATAAACAGCACTTGGTCACCACTGATCCAGACTTCTGCCTTGAAGCCACGCTTGCGTGCGGCGATGGCCAGGCCCAGTGGGTGGCAGCCACCATGGCCGGAGGTCATGAAAATAGTGGTGGCCTCTCGCCACAGGTGCATTTCCTCACTGATGTCCGGGGCAATGGATTTATCCAGTGCCTGCATGGCCATCAGCAGTGATGCCGGGCCACAGGTGAACTCGGTGTTCTGTCGATACCAGGGTACGGGCCGTTGCCAGTGGGAGGGATCAAACTGGCGGATGCGTTTTTGATAACGGAACGCATCCTGATGATCTTCGTAATAATCTTCGTATTCGCCAAAGCGGTAATAGCCGAGCTGTTCGTACAGTGCAATAGCGGCCGGGTTATCCTTGCGGACTTCCAGGCGCATATCAATTCGACCGGCTTCCCGGGCCGCTTGTTCGCCTGCCTCAATCAGCTTGCGGCCGATACCACGACCGCGCAGCGTGGTGTCTACAGCAATGGAATATAGCCGTGCCAGCCGGGTGCCGCGATGCAGAATAATCAGCACATAACCGGCCAACACCTCATCCACGGTGATCACCAGAAATGCCCGGTGCTCGCTGTTAATCCAGCGACGAAAACTGCGGCGACTCAGGCGGTCCGTGTCAAAGGTGCGGTTTTCCAGTGCTTCCAATGCATCAAGATCAGAGAGCTGCACCGGGCGGATAACAATGTGTTCAGTCAACGTTGTAACCCCTCGAGCGCCAGCCGGACTACCTGTCGGCCACGCCATAAAACCATTTCTTGCCACTGTGTATCTGGTGGACAGAAGTGACGCCGCATTTGCTGCTTTATTGCCTGACATGAGGCTGACGACCAGTCGATGGTGCCGCCCGCATGTAGCCTGTGGTCGGCGAGTATGGTGTCAAAGAGCTGCTCGGTGCCATAGGTACCGAACTCCAGCGTCACAAAACAGGAACGGTTATCCATAATGGCATGCCAGCCATAGTCCATCAGCCCCAGTTTGGGCACGGACGATGAGGTGCCAGCAAGAGGTAGTGTTACGGCGTCACCATACCAGTGACGAGCAATGCGGGTGCCGGGGCTGTCCG
Organism: Gammaproteobacteria bacterium HGW-Gammaproteobacteria-14; assembly: GCA_002840115.1. GTDB lineage: Bacteria > Pseudomonadota > Gammaproteobacteria > Pseudomonadales > Alcanivoracaceae > PGZG01. The sequence continues at coordinate 5,355 of PGZG01000121.1, forward strand.
GGTTGTGATCACAAATGATTTCCCCGTAACCATACGGGCCAAGCCCGGTGTGCAGGTCGATCACGGCAAGTTGTTTTTCACCCAGAGTGAAATCGTTGATCAGCTTCTCAATCAGCTGGCGGGCATGGGATTTACCGAAGCCGCCAAAAAAAGGACCCGAAGGATCACTGTATTGGCCGCCGCTGACGGCAATTTCGAGGGCGGTCTGGCTATGTTTTTCAGCATACTGACGTAGCCCTTCGCCACGGGAGTGGGCTTCTTCTTCCATTAACACATTCCGTAATGCCAGATAGCCAGGGTTGGCCGGTGCGGGTTGATCAAAGTCGATGAAATTGCGATTGAGGTCGATGCCGTCATGATCACAGCGTCGGCTCCAGGCCATGCCCCAAGG
>PGZG01000122.1 GCA_002840115.1 Gammaproteobacteria bacterium HGW-Gammaproteobacteria-14
GGAAGAGCGTATTACTGCGATCCTGCCAATCCCGAAAAACATGGAGGGCCAGTACATCTTTATGGCCACCAGCAACGGCACGGTGAAAAAGGTCGATATGAACGCCTTTAGTCGTCCCCGTTCTAATGGCTTGATTGCCATTGATCTCGATGACGACAACGAGCTGGTGAATGTAGCTGTTACTAATGGCGCCCAGGATATTTTACTGGTTGCCAATAGCGGTAAAGTGATTCGTTTCGACGAACAGGAAGTGCGCGCCCTTGGCCGCACCGCCCGCGGCGTGCGCGGTATGCGTCTGCAGGATGGTCAGCGGGTGATTATGCTGCTGGTGCCAGAAGAAGGTGGTCAGGTGCTGACAGCATCGAAAAATGGTTATGGCAAACGCACACCCGTGGAAGATTTCCCACGCAAAGGTCGTGGTACCCAGGGGGTTATCGGGATGGTCGTCAACGACCGTAACGGCGAACTGGTCGGTGCTAGCCAGGTGTTTGGCGGCGAAGACATTATGCTGATTTCCAATCAGGGCACTCTGGTGCGTACTCGGGTGGATGAGGTCAGCCTGCTGAGCCGTAATACTCAGGGCGTTACCTTGATCAAGCTTGGTAATGAAGAGCATCTGGTCGGCGTCGAGCGTATTCCGGAGCTGGAAGGCGCTGAAGACGACATCGATGAAGACGACGATGGCAGCTCAAGCGAAGTCGGGAATTCAGTAGAAAACGAAAACTCCGCGGAAAACGGAAATTCGGACGAAACCGAAAACCCGTAAGAGCGGTGCTAGCTGTAAGCCTGACCGTAGCAGCAACCTTGACCATGAAAGGCTTATCTCCTTCATGGTCAAGGTTGCTGCTACGGTTTGTTATCAACGGTTTTTTACCAACAATCTGACCTCCGGAGCTGACTCACTCCATGACCCGCGCTTATAACTTCTGTGCCGGCCCTGCCGCGCTGCCCGAACCGGTTCTTGAACAAGCCCGTGCTGAACTGCTTGATTGGCGGGGCAGCGGCATGTCGATCATGGAAATGAGCCATCGATCGAAAGCCTATGTGACGATTGCTGACACCGCAGAGCAGGATCTTCGCGATTTGCTCGGCATCAGTGACGATTACGCGGTGTTGTTTCTTCAGGGTGGTGCCAGTCAGCAATTTGCCATGATCCCCATGAACCTGCTGAAAAAGGGCGAGAGCGCGGATTATGTGAACACCGGGCAATGGTCTATCAAGGCGATTGCGGAGGCGAAGCGCTTTGGTCAAGTGAATGTAGTCGCCAGCGCCGAAGACAAGAACTTCAGCTACGTGCCGGCGCAACAGGGCTGGAACGAGTCCGCGGATGCGGTATATCTCCACTACACCCCGAATGAAACCATCGGTGGCGTGGAGTTCCCTTTTATTCCGCAAACCAGTAAGCCGCTGGTTGCCGATTTCTCTTCATCTATTCTGTCGCGGCCTCTGGATGTGAATCGGTTTGGTTTGATCTACGCCGGTGCTCAGAAGAATATTGGCCCGGCCGGTATTGTGGTGGTGATTATTCGCCGCGACCTGATCGGTCGGGTCAGTGGCATTCCCGCGATGCTTGATTACAAGGTGCATGCGGATAATGGCTCCATGTACAACACGCCGCCAACCTATTCCTGGTATCTGGCCGGGCTGGTATTCCAGTGGCTGAAGGCGCAGGGTGGGCTGGACGCCATGGCGGCAATTAACGACCGCAAGGCGAAAAAGCTCTACGATTACATTGATGGCAGTGGCTTCTATAGCAACCCGGTCAATAAAGCGGACCGTAGCTGTATGAATGTGCCGTTTGTGCTGGCGGATGCGGGGCTGGATAAGACCTTTTTGCAAGAAGCGGAAGCGGCCCGTTTGTATAACCTTGCCGGGCATCGCTCGGTGGGGGGTATGCGTGCCAGTATCTACAACGCAGTGCCGGAGGTGGCGGTGGATGCGTTGATTGAATTCATGAAGGACTTTGCAAAGCGGAACGGCTGATGAGCAAGCAACCGACACTGGATCAATTACGGGAACAAATCGACGCACTGGATGAAAAGCTTCAGGGCCTGCTCAATGAGCGTGCCCGTCTGGCGCAGTCCGTGGCCCATGTGAAACTGGCTGATGGCGGTGAGCCGGTTTTTTATCGGCCGGAGCGAGAGGCGCAGGTGTTACGGCGGGTTAAGGAGCGCAATGCGGGCCCGCTGGATGCTGAAACGGTTGCTCGACTGTTTCGTGAAGTGATGAGTGCCTGTCTGGCGCTGGAGCAACCGATGAAAATCGCCTTTCTTGGCCCGGAAGGCACCTTTACCCATCAGGCGGTGCTGAAACATTTTGGCCATGGTGTGACCAGTGTGCCCATGGGTGCCATTGACGAAGTGTTCCGTGAAGTGGATGCCGGTGCGGCCCACTATGGCATCGTCCCGGTGGAAAACTCCACCGAGGGTGTAGTCACCCATACTCTGGATACCTTTATGGAGTCCGGGTTAAAAATCTGCGGAGAGGTGGAGCTGAGAATTCATCATCACCTGATGATGGGGCCGGCGACTCGCCGTGACAGCATTAGCCGTATTTATTCCCACCAGCAAACCCTGGCGCAATGTCGCAAGTGGCTGGATGCCCATATGCCCGGCGTTGAGCGGGTGCCGGTGTCTTCTAATGCGCAGGCCGCCAAGCGGCTTAAGGACGAATGGAATGCGGCGGCCATTGCGGGCGAAATGGCGGCAGAGCTGTACGGCATGGAAATTATTCATCGCAATGTGGAAGACCGCCCTGATAACACCACCCGCTTTATCATTATCGGCAAGCAAGACACGCCGCCGTCCGGTAACGATAAAACCAGCATCATGGCCAGTGGTAAGAACCGTCCCGGTCTGCTCTATAGCGTGCTGGAGCCATTCAAGCGCCATGGCCTTAATCTGACACGCCTGGAGTCGCGACCGTCGCGTGCGGAGAAGTGGAATTACGTTTTCTTTATAGACTTTGAAGGGCACCGTGATCAGGCGGATGTTCAACGTGTGCTGGCGGATCTTGAAGCCGACTCCCTGAATATCCGTTTTTTGGGGTCTTACCCGAAAGCCGTGCTGTAACGGATTTCTGTTAAGGAGAGCAGGATGAGCTGTGATTACATTGCGTTGGCCACTCCCGGTGTGCAGACCCTGAAGCCCTACCAAACCGGCAAGCCGATGGATGAGCTGGAGCGCGAGCTGGGAATCAAGAATATCGTTAAGCTGGCCAGCAATGAGAATCCGTTGGGGCCGGGAAGAATGGCGTTGCAGGCCGCCCGTCATGCGTTAGAGGGGTTGCATCGTTATCCCGATGGCGCGGGCTTCCATTTGAAGTCTGCGCTGGCAGAAAAGTTTTCCCTGCGGGTTGAGCAGATCACCTTGGGTAATGGTTCTAACGATGTGCTCGAACTGATTGGTCGGGCTTTTCTTGGCCGCGGCGATGAGGTGATTTTCTCCCAGCATGCCTTTGCAATTTATCCGTTGGTGACACTGGCCTGTTCGGCAACCCCGGTTGAAGTGCCTGCACAGTTGTTTGGCCATGACTTGGCCGCCATGGCGGACGCAATTACCGAGCGTACCCGGCTTATTTTTTTGGCCAATCCGAACAATCCCACAGGCACCTGGTTTCATCAGCATGCACTAGAAGCTTTTATGGCCCGTGTACCAGACACCGTTTTGGTGGTGCTGGATGAGGCCTATGTTGAGTATGTCGAAGAAACTGGCTACCCCAACGGTTTTGACTATCTGGATCGTTTCCCGAACCTGATCGTTACCCGGACCTTCTCCAAGATCTACGGGTTGGCCGCGTTACGGGCCGGTTATGCCGTAGCCAATCCGCAAATTACCAATGTGCTGAACCGCGTGCGTCAGCCCTTCAATATGAATTCGGTGGCTCTGGCCGCTGCCGAGGCTGCGTTAAACGACGCCAACTATATTGAAGACAGTAAAAGCGAAAACACCACAGGTTTGGTACAAATCACAGAAGGTCTGTCGGCGCTGCATCTGCACGCTATTCCGTCGGTGGCCAATTTTATTGCCTTTGATTGCGGCCGTCCTGCGCAGCCGCTGTATGACGCTTTGCTTCGTGAGGGCGTTATTGTTCGGCCAATTGCTTCCTACGGTATGCCGAATCACTTGCGAGTATCGATAGGCCTTGCCGCTGAAAACGAACGCTTCCTGCAAGCCCTTGCCAAGGTGCTGGCATGACCCGGTCTGTGCCTGATATTGCCCGCGGAGCCCGTCATGTTTAACCGGGTTGCCATTATTGGCCTGGGGTTGATTGGTGGTTCGCTGGCTGCGGCCATGCGTGCCCGTGGTTTGGCGAAAACCATCGTCGCCGGTTCACGTTCCGAGCGTGCTCTGGAGCGTGGCAAGCTATTGGGTTTGATTGACGACGGTAGCACCAACCTTGCCGACGCCGTAAAAGGGGCTGATCTGGTATTTCTTGCGGTGCCCGTGTCCAGCATGGCGGACACCATGGCGCAGATGGCACCGGGGTTGAGCAGGACGGTCATCATCACCGATGGCGGCAGTGTTAAAGGCAAGGTGATTGATGCCGCGAAGCAGGCTATTGCAGGGCATCTGTCCCGTTTTGTGCCTGGGCACCCGATTGCCGGTAAGGAAAAAAGCGGTATGGATGCCGCCGATGCCAGTTTGTATGAAAAGCATCGAGTCATCTTGACGCCGACGCCGCACACGGACCCGGCGGCCACCGCCAAGGTGCGAGCCTTGTGGACGGCTGTGGGTGCTGAAGTGTTGTCCATGCAGCCGGATGAGCACGATCGGGTACTTGCTGAAACCAGCCATCTGCCACACCTTTTGGCATTCTCGCTGGTCGATACCCTGGCCCGGCAGGGCGACTCCCTCGACATTTTTCGGTACGCTGCCGGCGGTTTTCGGGATTTCACCCGCATCGCCTCCAGTGACCCGGTGATGTGGCATGACATTTTCAAGGAAAACCGCGCCTCCGTATTGCAGGCGGTGGACCTGTTCAGTGAGGGTCTTGACCGTTTCCGCAGCGCGGTGGAGCAGGGTGATAGCGAAGCGCTGCTCGCCATCATGACGCGGGCCAATAGTGCTCGCGCCCATTTTCTGGCGCTGTCGGCTCGGACCTCCTATACCGCCGCCCAGCATCTTAATGACGACAAACCGAGTGATACGACATCCATGAGCAAGTCTGCTTCCGCCGGCCATGGCCGCCGCGTTGAATTCCACCTGCAACCTGGCGGCGCCCTGAACGGTTCCCTGCGGGTGCCGGGGGACAAATCCATTTCCCACCGCTCGATCATGCTCGGCGCCCTGGCTGAAGGCACCACCGAGATCGACGGTTTTCTTGAAGGCGAAGATGCGCTGGCAACCTTGCAGGCATTTCGCGATATGGGCGTTGTGATTGAAGGCCCGAGCGCGGGTCGTGTGCGCGTCCATGGTGTCGGCCTCAAGGGCCTGAAAGCCCCGAGCAGCACCCTTTATATGGGCAACTCCGGCACTTCCATGCGGTTGCTGATGGGGCTGCTGTGCGGCCAGTCATTTGATACCGAGTTAACGGGCGATGAGTCCTTGACCCGTCGCCCCATGGAGCGAGTGGCCAAGCCGCTGCGCGAGATGGGAGCCACCATTGTCACCGCTGGCAAGGGGACGCCTCCGGTGAATATTCGCGGTAATCGCTCGCTTAAGGGAGTTCATTATGACCTCCCGGTGGCTTCCGCCCAGGTGAAGTCGGCCATTCTGCTGGCGGGACTGTA
>PGZG01000002.1 GCA_002840115.1 Gammaproteobacteria bacterium HGW-Gammaproteobacteria-14
TGCGCGATAGACCGTAGGCAGAGCCTTCAGTTCATCATCGGAAAAACCGAAATAGGTGTCTTGGGCTTCCATGTGCGTCGTCCCTCGAAAACTTCCGTCACGCAATAGTTTCGTCTTCACTGCTTCGCGCGGGTTCGTCTATTCCGATTCCGCTGAACAGCATTAGGCACATATGGTCTGCCATCGTCTGTATGGACGTCCTGCCTGGCTGGTACCATTCAACCGACCAGTTGAGCGCACCCATGAGCAGCATGCGCACGAGACCAAGGTCGATGTCGCTGCGTAGTGCCCTCGACTTTTGAGCTTTGGCAAGTATGCGCCGCCAGAGTTCGGCGTAGGCGTCACGCAGTTTGATGTGGCGTCGCCGCACGTCTTCGGGGATCTGTCCGAAGATGCGAATATTCGCGGATGTATAGTCGTCGAGTTTCAGCAGCGTGGTGAGATGCGCTTCGACGGCAGCGCGAATTCGGTCGCGGTGCGATGAGCCTGGAGGTAGGTGTTCTTGGCTTTCCTCGACAGCTTCGTGAACCCGCCTCATGCCAATGTCCAGAACTTCTTCAAGGAGCTCGTCCTTCGAACCGAAATGGTAATAGAGGCTGCGATGCTGGCGCTTAGCTGCGAGCGAGCAGAGCTGGCGGATGGCCAGCGTATTCTTGAGCTTGGTTGTGGCTGGGGCTCGTTATCTCTCTGGATGGCGGAAAAATATCCACACAGTGCGATAGTCTCTGTGTCTAACTCTGCGTCGCAGCGCGCCTATATTGAGCAGCAGGCTTGTACTCGTGGATTGAAAAATCTGACAGTCATTACTGCCGATGCCGCCACTTTTACCCCGGAAGGCAAGTTTGATCGGGTGGTATCCGTGGAGATGTTTGAGCATATGCGCAATCATCGAGAATTGATGCGCCGGATTCATTCCTGGTTGGTTCCGGGCGGGAAATTGTTCGTACATATTTTTTGCCATCGGGAATTGTTTTACCCCTTTGAAGCAGAGGGTGAGAAAAACTGGATGGGACGGTTTTTCTTCACTGGTGGGGTGATGCCATCGTTTGACTTGCTTGACCGCAGTCAGGATTGGTATCACTTGGATCAGGCATGGCAGGTTAATGGGCAGCATTATGCCAAGACCCTTGAAGCCTGGCTGGACAATACGGATGATCGGGTCGAGCAAATCATGCCCGTGCTGACGGCGACCTATGGGGAAAAGGAGGCGCGTATCTGGCTGCAGCGCTGGCGAATGTTTTTTATGGCTTGCTCCGAGCTGTTTGGTTATGGGGGCGGTACCGAATGGTTTGTGGCTCATTATCGGTTTACTGCTGATTAAGCTCTCAGCTAGATTGTTTAACTGAAGTAGCTAACTAAATCGGTTGATACGGCAAGGGAAGACCAAGGTATGGCGCGTCGATCTGGTGTGCAGCACAGGCTAACTCGTGCATACCTTTTTCAGGTGGTGCTAATCAGTGTGGCCACTTTGGTGGGGGTTTGGGTAACCGCACAAATTATTGAGAGAGTGCTTGTCAAGCAGGCCTTGGTGATGGAGGCCGAACATTTTTGGGATCTGTATGAGGCGAATCCGCAACAACATCGCCCGAATACGCGCCATCTACTGGGTTTGCTGGATAGTCAGGATGTTATTCCTGATGCTCTTCAGGATATGCAGGAAGGTTACAGTCGTGTTGCTCTCGACGAGCAAACACCCATTGTCTATGTCGAGCGCCGAGGAACAAACACTCTGTATTTGATCTTTGATGAGCGTCGGGTTTCGGTGCTTGCGTTTGTTTTCGGTATTTTACCATTGAGCGGCGTGCTGCTGGTGATTTACACCCTGTCGTTCGTGACCTGGCGAAAATCTCGAAAGCTGGTTTCGCCGTTGGTTCGTTTGGCGGAACTGCTGCGACGAACACCGGTGAATGATCCTCGGGCGGCACTGCCGGATTTGTCCATTGTTGAAGCAGAGGCAGATAGTGAGGTGGCGGTGCTTGTGGTGGCGCTTGAGGCTTATGCAGGGAAATTGCTGGGTTTTGTTAATCGTGAAAGGCAGTTTACTCGAGATGCGAGCCATGAATTGCGTACACCGCTGGCTGTCATTCGGGCCAATTTGGAGTTGCTGTCTGGGAGCCAGGCTAATCCCGCCGCCCTAAGGCGTATCGAAGATACGGTTGGTGACATGGAGGCACTCATTGAAACTTTGCTACTGCTGGCCCGCAGTGAGAGCAAGGTGCTTCCGGATGATGACATTATTGTCAATGATTTGGCGATTAATCTGGTTGAGCGACTGGATCCGTTGGCGTTGCGTAAACAGGTTGGAGTGCGAGTAGAGCAGTCGGTACTGTTGTCACTTCAGGCACCAGAAACCGTGTTAACCATGGTGCTCACCAACTTGCTTCGTAACGCGATTAATTATACGGCTTCTGGTCATGTCACTGTCAGCATTGGTGCTGGTTATGTAGTGATTCAGGACACAGGGCCAGGTATGGACCCGACGCAGCTTCAGCGCCTTATGCAGCCCTTTGAGCGCGGTCAGGGAGTTGGTGAAAGCGGCCATGGTCTTGGTTTGGCGATTGTTCAGCGTTTGTGTGAGCGCTGTCGTTGGAAACTTGAGGTGGCGAGCGCTCTTGGTCAGGGAACCAGTGTTCGAGTATCTTTCCCACTTTGGCAGCGTCAATAAGGTGCTGCCAAAGTGCTTTCCAAAGTGTGAAGAAACACAGATTTATTGTGTGACGGCCTGTTCCGTGACCCGCACCGCAAAGCCAACACCAGGTAAAGTTTCCAGAAGCGGTAGGGGAAACGGTTTGTCGATGGCTTTGCGAAGGTTGTACAGGTGACTTCTCAAAGCATCTGAGTCCGGCACCAAATCTCCCCACAGTTCCTGCTCAAGTTGATCGCGGCTAACGACCCGTGGTGATTCACGCATCAAAATGCGCAGAATGCGAAACGCTGTGGGAGAAAGTTTGAGGACCTGGCCTCCCCGCCGCACTTCTTGACGTGCCGGGTCAAGTTCCAAATCAGATACTTTCAATACGTGTGGGGCGACTTCCCCGCGATTACGTCGAACTTGGGCCTGTACCCGGGCGAGCAGCTCTGGCAGCGCAAACGGTTTCACCAGATAATCGTCGCCACCCTGAGAGAATCCTTCCAGTTTGTCATCAAGGTGATCGCGGGCAGTGAGGAATATCACCGGTGTAGTGAGGGTCAGATCTTTACGCAAATAATTGCACAAGGAATAGCCGTCCTCTCCGGGTAGCATGATATCCAGGAGGATCAGATCATAGTGATGTTCCCGTAGCAGCTCTCTGGCCAGTCTTGCATCCCCGGCATAATCAACGCTGGCGCCTTGTTGTTCCAGGAATTCCAACACGCTTTGGGCTAGCTGCCGATGATCTTCGACGAGTAGCAATGACAGGTTCTGCAGGGCTTGACTCATGATCTTGCTCTCCTTGTGAGTGAGCATAGCATGGCGAGCATGCAGTGAAGGATGGATCAAGAGTGCTCAAGCCGTTCTCAGGGCCTCCCCAGACGCGGGGTGCGAGATGCCTTGTTGGCATACATTGAATGGTCGGCGCGGCACAGGGTGTCTTGTAGGCTTTCTCCGGGCCTGAGACTGGCCTTGCCTACGGAGGCATCAATCTTGACGGTGTTGAGTGCTGTCGCCAGACGCTGCTCAAAGCTACGGGCCTGCAGTGAGTCCGTGTTGACCAGCAGTACAGCAAACTCGTCACCCCCTATGCGGGCAACAATATCCGGCTGGCGGGTGGTTTCGGCCAGAACGGTGCCGATTCGTCGAATGAGCCGGTCTCCGGCGCAGTGTCCTTGAATATCGTTAATGCGCTTCAGGTTATCAAGATCAATGGCCAAAATGGTGCAGGTATGATCGTAGCGTTGGCAGCGAGCTTGCTCCCGAACGAGTTGGTTATTCCAGCCGCGCCGGTTGAGTAGGCCTGTCAGGCTGTCGGTTTCTGCATCAAGTTGGGCCTGAGCTAGCTGGCCTAGCAGTTTCTGGGTTAGTTGCAGCTGGTTTAACAAGGCATCGAACAGGCTGGCTTTCGAGCGCATTAACAATAAGGTGGCGTCATTTTTCTGAGGAGGGCCGGACATCCACACCCCGAGATAGCCGCTGGTCGGCTTTTCCAGGCAGCGATCGTCGAGAGGAACCCAGATTGCGGTGCCACCGCCAAGCAGAATGGGTTGTGACCCTTGCGGGGCTGGCAACATGGCGCCTTCTCGCAAAGGGCCGTCTCCGCTGCAGAGCAATATGCGAACGCCATCGCCATGGGTTTCGGCAATGAGCCACTGGCTTGGGGGGTGCGCTTGACTGATAGAGATTAGTGATGGCCGTGCAATATCTTCGAAGTCGGACCACTGAGGCAGTGTTAGCAAGGACGGTGTTAACGAAGACGGTGTTAATGACATCTGGTGCTCCAGTGGTGCTCCGAACAGTTCCCGGTGTTTCGGCAGGCTGGCCCGTTTAAATGGGCCTGAAATGAGTGCCTGAGAAAAGCGCGCCGCGATTGTGCGCCTAAAAGTATTATTAAAATGACATCTATTTCACACTTTTTTAACAATACGAAGGTTGCCTTAGCTATCAATTCATGCAAGAGGCTGCTATAGTTCGCGCCTCTTAAATCAGGTGGCCGACGCAGTGAACTGCAAGCGCCACGTTAAAAGGTGCTTAATGTCTACTGAAAACGCTCTGTCAGGGTTTGAAGCCCTGGGCCTGCCTTCGTCTGTGCTCGCCACTCTTGCTTCTCTTGATTACCTCCAGCCGTCGCCGATTCAGGCGCAAATGATCCCTCTGATGCTGTCTGGCCGTGATGTAATTGGTCAGGCTCAGACTGGCACCGGTAAAACCGCTGCTTTTGCGCTGCCTTTGATTGCTCGTTATGCCGGTATTAATGCCAGCCATGTTCAGGTGCTTGTTTTGGCGCCAACTCGGGAGCTTGCCTTGCAAGTGGCAGAAGCCTTTACCCGTTATGCGGCAGGCAATCCGCAGATGCGTGTTGTCAGTTTATGTGGCGGCATGGATTATCGGCCGCAAACCAAGGCGCTGCGTGATGGCGTTCAGTTCGTGATTGGTACGCCGGGCCGGGTTATTGACCATTTGAACCGCGGCACCCTGAAGCTCGACCAGTTGGAATGTTTGGTGCTGGATGAAGCGGATGAAATGCTGCGAATGGGTTTTATCGATGATGTGGAAGCGGTTTTGGCCGCCATGCCTGATATCTGCCAGGTTGCCTTGTTTTCGGCGACGATGCCGGTGCCTATTCGTAAGCTGGCGCAGAAATATCTGAAAAATCCTGAAGAAATCACTATTAAATCAAAAACAGAAACGGTGGCGGCAATTCGTCAGCGCTATTTGTTTGTGCCGCAACGTGAAAAGCTTGACGCATTGGTTCGGGTGCTGGAAACGGAAGATTATGATGCCGTGCTGGTGTTTGCGAGAACCAAGGAAAGCACCACAGAGTTGGCTGACTATCTTCAGCGGCAGAACTATCGTGCAGTGGCGCTCAATGGCGATATGGCTCAGGCACAGCGGGAGCAAACCGTTGAACAACTGAAAAACAAGCGTATTAATATTCTGGTAGCCACCGATGTTGTAGCTCGTGGTTTGGATGTGCCGCGTATTTCCCATGTGATTAACTATGATATTCCGTTTGATGCGGAAACCTATGTGCATCGGATTGGCCGCACCGGCCGAGCTGGGCGCGAGGGTGACGCTATTCTTTTTGTTACCCCGAAAGATAAGCGTTTGCTGCAGACCATCGAGCGAGTGACTCGTCAGAAGGTTGAAGAAATGCCGGTGCCAATGGCTGCGGATATTAATGCTGCACGTGAGCGCCGCCTTAAGGAGCAGCTGGAAGCTGTTTTGACAAAAGGTAAGCTGGAGCCGTTCCGCTCCCTGCTGGAGCAGTGGCAAACCACGCTCGGTCTTGATGCGCTGGATATGGCTGCGGCCATGGCGGTTGTGGCTCAAGGGGATCGACCGTTCCATGCGAGCGATCGCCCGATGGCGAAGATCCGCGAGCAGTCGGCTGCTGGGGCTGGCGTTAAAATTGAATACCGTGAGCGGCCAGCCCGTCGTGGTGAAGCCGATCGTGGTGAGCGTCGCGTGGGTAAGGCCCCGACACCGCCGGAGTCCGGCATGGTGCGTTACCGGATAGCGGTGGGCCGTAAACACGGTGTTAAGCCCTCCAACATTGTTGGCGCGATTGCCAATGAGGCCAATATCAATAGCCAGAATATTGGTCGTATCGATATTTTTCCGGAGTTCTCCACCGTGGACTTGCCGCAAAGCATGCCGTCCTCAAGCTTGCAGCATCTTCGCACAGTATGGGTTTCCGGCCAGAAGTTGTCGATTGCCCCTTGGAGCGACAAGCCTCCGGTTGCCAGCAAGCCGCGCCGCGCAAAGGCCTGATATTGTTAATGCCAAGTAAAGAAACGGGGCCTTAGGCCCCGTTTCTTTATGGGTGTCTGGCCGAGTTTTCACCAGAAGTCATAAGACTCAATGGTGTTAGCCGATTATTTTGCGGGCAGCATCGCTGTGATAGAACGGCTCCAGTTGGCTGCGCACCACTTTTTCAAGGATGCCTTTTTTCTTTAATACGCCGAGAACATGCGGAGCATAGTGCATGGCTTCGGCAACGATCATATCGCGATCAACCCCCATTTCTTCCAGCAATTCATTCAAAGTGCTTTTGCCATACTTGCGGAAGAAGAAATCGATGCCGGCGTCGATCATGTCTCGATAGTAGTCCGTTTTCCTCAATTCGCGCCAATATTCGAAGCCAATTACAAAAAAATCTTCAATGTCTGATTCGCTAACATAGTTTTTGAATGCGGACACCTTGTTAAGTTTGATCTCGTTCCAGACATCAGTGGCAATGCGAGATATCTTTTCATCGGAAAGGTTGCGAATAAGGAATTTCTCACTTTGCTTTAATGATGCATTGATATTCTGGCCAATATATTTCTTGATGCCTGCCTCTGCATTGGGAGAAGCCATATCCATAACACTTTTCCCGAGCTTCATCATTGAGGCTGCGCCGGGTATCTTTTTGGTCAAAGGATTTTTGGTGATGTAATCGGTAATGCCATGATAGAGAACTTCGGAGATCATCTCTCCATAGATTGGGTTGCTAACAGCCTCTTTGATGAGTCGTTCGCGAACGTCTTTCATTTCGACAATTTTTTTCATTAACTCCCGAAATTGGTCGTCGGTGAGCAAATCAAAAAGCTTGTTGTCGTCGTGACTCTTCAGGCTGTAGAGATCGCGGGCAATTTCGCCGACAAGTTCAGGGATTGCTGGTGGTATTTCGTGGTGAATGGCATAGCGATGGGCGGTTTGCTTGATCATTGCCGGAGAGACCACGTCCGCCAGTTTTAGTTTGCTGCTGTGGCCGAGTACATCATCAATAAGTTCCTGTACCCGTACCTCCAGTTGCTTGCCGGCCAGTTGGTCCATCATAAAGCCGACATGGGCATCCAGCAGTGCCTGAGCGTTTTCAGAAAGCGTGGTCATAGTGTTTCCCCTCAATAATCAGTGCAGGGGAGTGTAGGAAGACTGTCGGCTTGGCGCCAGTAGCCAATGACGCCAATTACAGGGCCCGCAGGTCAATGGCCAGAGTCTGCGTGTAACGTTGAGTAGATACGAGGTCGGGACCTTCTGTCCGCACGATCGCAGGCACTTAGCAGAACCGAATCACATATCAGGTGCTTTGGAATCTGATGGCGGATTTCCTGATGCAACTCGGGCAGCTTGCTCCAGTGTACGCCCGGGTGCATATGGTGGGCAGTGTGGTAGCCGAGGTTCCAGGAAATCATGTTGTAGAGCCTATTGGTAGTATTGCGGGAGGCCGTATGCTCCTGCCGGATATCCAGCCCCTGGTGCTGCTGATAGGTGTTATCTAAAAGCCCGACCAACATAATGGGCATTGGTAACACCATGATCATGAGTGTTTGCTTGGGCGCCAACCAGATGAGCGCTCCCAAAACCGTTAGGGAAACCGCCGTCCACAGGTAGAACTGTTGTAGCAGGCGAGGACGCGAGCGACCGATACGAATGACCTCGGGGTAAACCCGTAGGGCATTGTAAAGATCATACTTTACCCGATTCATGATTCTGCCTTGACCGTCCTGCCAGGCCGCCGGGTCTGATGTCGGGTTCAGGTAGTGTTGGTGGTGGCCGATATTATGGTGCAGTGTCCAGGCATAGGGAGGCACGCCGGTCTCGAGGAACAGAATCACCTCGTAGAGACGATTCATCCAGCGGTAACGAAAGGTCATGGTGTGATGGTGATTGTGACTGATGGAGCCGGGGCAGGCGGAGAACAATAGCAGCCCGCCAGCGACCGTTAGCAATGCCATGGTGCTTTCGAGGGTGAATATGGCCCATAGCTGAATGATGAAAACGCTGAGAACAATAAGGCTGGGGAGGATATCCCTTCGGTGACGATAAAGAGCCATGCTCTGCTTCCCTGTTGTTGTTGTTCTTCATGACATTGGCGACTACGCTGCTTGCGATATAATCACCGCTCTTATGGGGCGGGGAAATCCGCCGAAATAGTGAGACGCGCGTCACATTTTATTCTGCGGGAGCAGGGGGCATGTGGCTATAAAGAAGACTTGCAACTGTTATTCAGTGAGACTTTAAGGGAAGTGCTTGAGGCGTAATTCGGTGACTTCTTGCTGGTAGCGTTGGTCCCACTCGTCGTTGCTGATCTGCCCGCGTAATGGCTCCAGAGACTTGACCAGTTGCTGTAGGTCTTCCTGATAGCTGCGAACCGTCTTTTGCTGGGCCTCAACCACCTGATCTCTGGCGGCCATGTTTTGCGCTTGTTCTGCTCCGAAATGGCGGGTTCTGATTGTGTTGATAATGTCTCTCTTTGCATCACCCTCCTCAATGCCGGCGGTAAGGAGCGCGACTTCTCGCTCATAGCGCCCGCTGGCCCCTTCGGTCTCACTAACGGCCTCCAGATAATGGCCGGCGGAGTCCTGTCGGATGACCTCCAGAGCTGCCAGTCGTGCTTCACTTGAAAGTGATGCAAGGGCTGGATCGCTCATTAGCTCACCAAAACGAAATTGGTATTCAGCCCAGGCAGCCTCCTGACCAAACAGGGCCTCGGTTTCTTCAATGCCAAGGGTTTGTTCGCGTAATGCATGAATGGTTTCGTAGCGCTCCCTGGCGGGAGTATTGGTGGACATGATGGTTTCTTGCATGGTGGCTTCATATAGGGGCAGCCGGGTAATTGCATTGGTCACAAGTGCGGCGAAGTCGCTATCCGGGAATGATGCCAGCGCTTCGTCGATCATGGCGGAGCACTGTTCCGGGGAGTCACAATGCAGCCGTAGGGAGCGCAGGGTGGCATTGAGATTCCCTGGGTTTCTTTGTGCGTTTCGGAGTAGTTCGTGCATTGTTTCAAGGGCCGCCAGCCGTCGTTGTTGCTTGCTCATGGAAGCTTCATCCATTTGCCACTCTTCATCTATTGCGGTTCTGTCTTGATGGGCGGAGTTTGCCCCTGCAGTCTTTTTCTCCGTTGCCAAGGATTTGGCGGTGCCTCCGCCTCCTAATGAATTGTTGTTGCCGGGCAGTATTAGAAAAGCAAAAAAAAGGGTGGCCGCAAGTGCGACCACCCCAAGAAGTATTCGACGAAAAAGTGCCTGGCGAATACTCATCACGGAGCGAAGACAAACTCGCCCATCACCGGGTAGTGATCAGACAGATCCCGGGTATGGAACAGGGGGGCAACAGCAGTGCGTGGTATGCGAACGTCGTTGCGTGACTGAACCGGCTGACGATGGGTGTTTGAATACACCACATAGTCCAGATACTCGACGGTTTCACCGCCGGAGCCTGCAGCGCCGGACAGAATGTTGATACGTGGATCGAAGGTAGCATCATGGCCTGTGCTCAGCGGATCTGTGGCTACCAGATTCGCCAGCATTTGAGCATAGTCTTGAGGCCATATCAGTTTGTTAACGTTGAAGTCGCCGCCCATCATCACCGCATCAAACGCCGGTATATTGCGGTTGTTAATCAGTGTGCGAATCTGCTGGAACTGTACTTGGCGCAGGGCGCGAGCTTCGGCGGTGTCAAAGGATGCCGCGTGGGTATTGGTGACATGGTATGCCTTGCCGTTCTTGATCACTTCCGCGTAGATCACACCCTTGTCAGCGAAACAATCAGTGCCGCTGCAGTCCGGGTAGATAAAATCAGCGGTGCTAACAATCGGGTAGCGGCTGATAACCAGTACACCACTGTCAAAAACGTTAATGCCGTCATAGGGGATTTTCGGGACATGGGTTTGGTAAGGGTATTCGCTCGCCAGTTGTTGCAGCATGCCATTGCGGTCTGAGGAAAATGCCTCCTGAAACATAATGACGTCGTAACCGCTCAGGTGATTGGGCAGTTCCGCCAGTCGGTTGCTGATTTCGCTGGCAACAAACGGCAGGGCGTAGATGTTGTAGCTGAGTACCTTGAGCTCATCGGCGCCAGAGAGTGGCTCTACCGGGGTGTTATTGGTAATCACATAGTAGAAGTCATCATAGCCACCGGTGAACTCTGCTTTGAAAGCGGTCTTTGACGGGCGGTTAGCGTATTGATGTGCAAAGGTATGAACGTTGCGATTGGTGTACCAGGGCGAAGAAAAGCCTGGGCCGCTGGCGCCATGCTTGATATTGCTGCCAGTCCAGGTGCCAACCATGGATTGCTTGGCGACTACAGTGCTGCCATTGCGGGTAATGTGGGTGTCGAAGTTAAAGGTATGGCCTCGGCTAACCCCCCAGTAACGGTTGTAACGTAATACCCGTTTGGTTTCGTAGGGGCCGATGCTGCTGGCTTCCTGAGCCCACTGACTGCCTTGGGACAGGGTTCGGGTGCCGTAGTGGCTGACCGAAATGGTCACCGGGTCCGGGGTGCTGTTGGTAATAAAGATATAGGTATCAGCCAAAGCATTGCCAGCGAACAGGCTCAGCAGGCTAACCAGTAAGATACGACATCCGCGCATTATCCACTCTCCACGTATTTTTGTTGTCCGGTCGCTACGGCCCATGATGGGGATATGCGACGGTAAGCTATTGTGGGGCTGGAGTGTCGCCCGGCACAGGAACATACGTGCCATTTGCGCGACAAATTCTGACACCTATTTAATTCTGGCGCCAACCTGAGCTGGCAAGGGAGGCGAAAAGTGACAGCGATGGAGGTCCGACTGGCAGTTGCGGTAACTGCGCTATCACGGGTAACCGTGTAATTTTGCAGCATCTGGATTAGGCCCTGATTACAGGAGGTGGTTATGGAGTTTGTGGATGTTTTAACCTCGCGACGTAGTATTCGTGCATTTGCTGACACCCCGGTTCCTGATGCTGTGCTAGAGCGTTTGCTGGGCCGGGCGCTGGAGTCCCCCAGCTGGTCGAATACTCAGCCCTATAAAGTGGCGGTGGCGCAGGGTGCGGTTCTTGACGCGTTAAAATCCGAGTTGTCACGGCGTTTCTCAGCGGTCTCCACTCTGCAGCGGGGCTCTTTAGCCAGTAAGGTGCTCGCCACTCTTCGCGGTGGGGTGCTGCCGGATGGCGACTACAAGCCTATTTTGCGTTATCCGGAGGACTTGCAGCCGCGGCGGCTGGCCACCGGTGTGGGTTTGTATAAGCTGCTGGGAATCCCCCGGGACGACCATGTGGCGCGGGATGCCCAGATGGCCCGGAATTTCCGTTTTTTTGATGCTCCGACGGCCCTGTTTGTTTTTGTCCATGAGGGGCTGGGTGTGTACAGCGCTCTGGATGCCGGTATTTTTCTCCAGTCCTTGATGCTGGCAGCTACGGATGAAGGACTTGGCTCCTGCGCTCAGGGGGCGCTCGCGCTGTGGCGTTCTCCGGTTGAAGCTCACTTTGATATTCCCCGCCATTACAAGCTGCTTTGTGGTGTGTCGTTGGGCTATCCGTTGGCGGTGCCGGTTAATGGCTTTCGTCCGGAACGGCGTGAGGTGGCAGAGATTCTGTTGCCGCAGAGAGGTTCTGGCAAAGCGTGATCCAGCGCCGGACGCCGACGCTAAGGTATTTGTGCCGATGCAGCAGGAAATAGAAATGCCGTCGAAAATCCCGGTGTGGTACAGGCAGGGGGGTAAGGCTCCCACGTCGGAAGGCTTCCGTCAGGGTCACCCGTGAGAGGCAACCGATACCAAGCCCGGCTTCCACGGCGCGTTTGATCGCTTCAGTATGTTGTAGCTCCAGTAATACAGAGAGTTGGGGCAGCAGTCCATGCATCGCCCGATCGAAGGTTTGCCGGGTGCCAGAACCGGGCTCGCGAAGAATCCAGATGGCTTCTAGCAGATCCGCGTCGCTAAGGCTGTTGCGTTGTGCCAAAGGGTGACCGGGAGCGCAGAACACTTCCAGCTCATCTTCCTGCCAGGGCGTGATCAAGATATCCGGATGGTTGAACTCTCCCTCAATCAGACCGACATCAATCTCGAAGTTGCAGACTTTTGCTGCTATCTCCTGAGTATTGGCCACCTCAATGGCTACCCGGGCTTGCTCATTTTCGGCCATATAGCGGGCCACAATGGGTACCGCCAGGTAATTGCCGATGGTTAAGGTGGCGCCCACTTTTAGTAGTCCTGCATCAGCTTGCTGGCTGAGTGATTGTTCAAGCCCCGCTGCTGCAGACATCAATGCTTCGGCTTTGGGGCGTATTAGCTGGCCAAGCTCGTTGAGCTGCAAGCGTTTGCCGATCCGGTCGAAAAGTTTAATGTCGAACTGTTGTTCCAGCTCCTTTAGAGAGCTGCTGGCGGCGGACTGGGACATGGCCAAGCTGGATGCCGCCCGGGTGAGATTTTGATGGTGGGCGATGGCCAGAAACACCTGAAGTTGACGCAGCGTATATTTCATATTCGGTTTTATCGATAATTTATATTCAAATATCCCATTTTTCAGATTATTAGTACAGCGTTACTCTTTCTCCCGGATCGGATGTCGCTTTTGAGGGTGACATTACGGAGTTTGGCAATGCGGAGACTGGTTTATGAGCAATCTGAATGTTGAGCGCGTTACCCATGTTCACCACTGGAATGACACCTTGTTTAGCTTCAGAACTACCCGTGATCCAGGGTTTCGATTTCGGAATGGTCACTTCACCATGATTGGCTTGGAGCTGGAGGGGCGGCCATTGCTGCGGGCCTACTCCATTGCCAGCGCCAACTATGAGGAGGAGATGGAGTTCTTTTCCATTAAAGTGCCGGATGGCCCGCTAACATCGCACCTGCAGTCACTTCGAGTGGGGGACCCTGTGCTGGTGGGGCGCAAACCCACAGGGACGTTGGTGGCCGATAATCTGCTGCCGGGCAAGCGCCTTTGGCTGCTTGGTACGGGCACCGGGTTGGCGCCTTTCATGAGTATTGTCCGTGATCCAGAGATCTATGAGCGTTATGACCATATCATCCTGACCCACGGAGTTCGTCATGTTTCTGAGTTGGCCTATCAGGATGTGATTACCCGTGAGCTACCTGAAAACCCCTACTTCGGTGATCAGGTGAAGCAAAAGTTGCTTTATTACCCGACGGTGACCCGAGAGCCGTTCCGTAATCAGGGCCGTCTGACAAACTTGATGGAAAGTGGAAAATTGTATGGGGACCTCGGTTTGCCCACACCATCACTGGATGCTGACCGCTTTATGTTGTGCGGCAGTCCATCGATGCTCAAGGATCTTACCCACTGGCTGAATACCGCGGGTTTTCGCGAGACACGGCAGGGTGAGCTCGGCCATTATGTGATTGAGCGCGCATTTGTAGAAAAATAAGTGAGAAAAGCCAGAGAGGAACAGTGCTGTTTAAGGTTGATGTCCTACGCTAAGCTCGAATGCCACTATTTTGACGGGCTGTTATTGCGGTAGGAATTAAGTACTATCGAAAGCTTGTTCAGCGAACAGATAGTCACCATGAGCGTTGCCAGAATAGTGGGAAAAATCACGGGGTTATTGACCCTGACGCTAAACAGGATCCCGTTGCGGTGTCTCAGCGCCGGATTGCAGGCTGACGGAACAGACCGTGGCTAATAGCCCTGTGGATACCCTCGGCCAGTTGTTTACCGGTCTGTACGGAAAGGCGGACTCATCCTTGCCTGAGGTGGCGGACTCAGACCTTGCCGATATGTTGGCAGTTTGCGATCCGCTGACTGACGATCTTGTTACGCAGCTCATGGCACTGCTTGCGGGCAAACGGACGTTGAGTGTCCGGCAGACGGGAATTGTGCGGGTGTCGGCGAGCTTGCTGTCCGATTATTTTGCACAGCCGGTATTTCATCCTTCCCTTGCGCAGCATTTGTTGGCATCTAGCTCCCGTCTGATCGCAGAGGCTTTGGTGGCGAATGGCTGGTTGATGAGCAAGCAGCATCCTGTTCATGAGCTGCTATCGATGGTGGCAGAGGTTGCATTCGGTTGGTATCCGGACGTGCCGCAAGCTGCGGAGATACAGCAGCAGTTACGATTCTGGCTTGAAGGACAAGCTAAAGGAGAGTCGGGGGAGCAGCGGTTAGCACGAGCAAAAACCTGGCTTGCGGACTTTAATGCCCGACAGGCAAAGGTCAGCGAACGCGTTGCACAGTCTGAAAGCGGTGGCCTGAGGCAGCAGTATGCGCTTCAGGTTGTCGCTAGAACAATGAACCGGCAGCTTGCCGGGCGCCAGTTGCCCGATTTTATGATTGAGGATGTTTCTCAGCATTGGAGTGCCGCTTTTCAGTGGGTTTTATTGCAGCATGGTGAAGGTACTCCCGAGTGGCAAAAACTGGTGCGTGGCTTTGGGATGCTGGTTTGGAGCGTGCAGCCTGAGGCTAGTGCCGAGGCTGAGCGTGGCAAACTAAGCCGTATTGTTGATCAAATTCGGCAAGAGCTGGTGCCGTTGCTGGATCAGATTATTGCCGATGAATCTATTCGAGCCCGCCTGCGTGACAACCTTGAAATTGCTCATGTATGTCAGCTGCATAATCGACCACTAAGTTACGGCAGCGTGCCATCTGTTGCCGGAGGGAGTGTTCTGGATAATGCTGGGGCCAGCATTAGTAAAGACTTACTCGACGAGGTGGCGGCTGTACGTGTTGGTGATTGGTTCGTTGAGGCGGATAGCGGTCGACGTTTGCGATTGCTGCTGAAGCTTGATGAGTATCAGCAGTTATTATTTGTTAACCAGCTGGGCATGAAGCTTGTGAGTTCCTCTTTTGAAGAGTTTGCCTGGCAGTTTTCGTCGGCGCGCATTTCCACGGTGGTGGCGCCGGTCGTTATGCTGGACTGGGTGACGGAGCGCCTCAGTGGTCTTGCTGAGCAGTACCGGGCGCGTAAAAAGGTTCATGACGCGGCGCAAAAGGAGCAGCAGGAGGCGCAGCAGAAAATAGCCGCACAGCGTGAGCAGGCCCGCCAGAAAGCGTTGCTGGAGGCCCGTCAACTGGAAGAAGAAAAAGAGCGCCATGAGGCGGAGCAGTCGGCCATGGCGGAGGCGGAAAAAGAGCTGGAGCGGGCCCGCCGTGAGGCGGCGGCGGTGGATCATGGGATTTCTGAGGCTCAGCGGAAGCAACGAGCACGGTTGTTGGTCAGTGGGTTGACCATGGGGGCCTGGCTGACGTTTCATGACGATGACGGGGTTGAAACCCGGCGTAAACTGGCTGTCGTTCTGCCTTCCAGCGGCAAGTATATTTTTGTTGATCGTATTGGTGTTGAGAAAACCGAAATCACTCGTGAGGCGCTGATTGCCGGGATTGCGGATGGTGCGATTGATGTGGTGCGTAAGGATTCGCGTTTTGACGATGCTCTGAACCGGGTGGTAGATGGTATTCGCCAGGACAGGGGGTGGGGGTAATTAATGGCTGAAGGTGATGATACTTCCGGTAACCAGCGCGGGGAGCTTCGCCTCAATGCTCGGGCGTCGGTGTTTGTGGAGCTGCCGGAGAGTGATGAGGCTCAAGCACCAATAATGTTGTGTCGCTTGCTGGACTTCTCCGCTAATGGTGCTCAGATACGTATCGACCATGCATTACCCGTTGGGGCAATTCTGCGGCTGTCAGCGCAGTTGCCGGCACAATATAGCCCGCTCACGTTGGTTGGTGAGGTGCGCTGGGTGCGTCAGGATCAGGGGTCTTATCTGGTGGGTTTCAGTCTGTATGAGGCAGATCAAAGCGATATCCTCCGCTGGAAACAGCTAGTGGCGGCGCAGCTATAACGAAGGAGACCTCCTTATTTCTCTCCCGTCTCTTAATTGGCCTGCATATTCTTATTGGAAATATAGATACAATTACTCGTTCCTTCTGTCGAGGGTTCCCTGTTCGTATCATGCCGTCTCAGTGATACCTTGACGGGAGTTTCAATGAGCAGTCCCCAAATGATTACACGAGTGCCCAGCAATAGCGCCGGGCTTACGGAGGAGGCCATTGCTCGCCTTAACCATGAGTACCGTCCTTTGGGTTTTGAGGAGAGAATCCGGCGTCTGTACCAGGACTTTGAAGTCGGTAATGTACTCGTGACCTCGTCGTTTGCGGCTACATCGGCTTATTTTCTGCATATTATTAGCAGTTTGCGGCCGGACCAGCCGATCCACTTTATCAATACCGGGTTTCACTTTCCGGAAACCTTGAAATACCGGGATTATTTGTCTGAGCTGTTTGGCCTGACGGTTCTGGATGTGAACCCGGATGACCACCATCACCAGTACTCTCTGAATGAAAACCTCTGGAATACCGATCCAGACCTGTGCTGCTCGGTTAACAAAGTGGAGCCTTTGGAAGCGGTGAAGCTGGACTTTGAAGTCTGGGTGTCGAGCTTAATGGGCTGGCAAACAGACCATCGCGCAGGTTTGGATATTTTTGAAGAGCGGCGTGGCATTATAAAATTCAACCCGATGATTGATGTGACTCGGGAGCAACGGGATGCCTACATTGCTGAGCATCAGTTGCCATTCCACCCGTTGGTTGCGGAGGGCTACTCTTCCATTGGGTGCAGTCATTGCACCGTTAAAGGTGATGGTCGTAGCGGCCGCTGGCAGGGTAAGCCGAAAACCGAGTGCGGATTGCATTTGTAAGGAGAGCTCTGGCTTGCGTTAGCTTGAGGCCGCGGTAAAGGCAACTACCACCCGATTACGGCCCTCGTCTTTTGCTTGGTAGAGGGCCGCGTCGGCTTCTCTTATCAAAGAGTCGTAGCCTTCCGGGGTGCTGGGGTGGATGCAGGCCACTCCAAAACTGGCGGTAATGGGAACGCCGTTGCCGGATACCATAAATGGGGATTCAGAGATTTTCCGCCGAATACGTTCAGCCACCGCGCGGGCTCCCTCCGTATCGGTTTCTGGTAAAACCAGACAAAACTCCTCACCGCCATATCGAGCTGCTGTATCTGAATCTCGGGCAACGCAGTGGGCGATCTGATTGGCAACGAGGCGCAGGCACTCATCCCCAACTTGATGGCCATAGGTATCGTTAAAAACCTTGAAGTGGTCGATATCAATAAGAATCACCGATAGCGGATGCTGATAACGGTAGCAGCGAATAAACTCGCGCTGAAGCTGTTCGTCCAGAAAGCGTCGGTTGCGTAACCCGGTAAGACTGTCGGTATCACTCAAGTCCTGTAGCACTGCATTGGCTTTCGCCAGTGCTTCCGTACGCTCCGCAACCTTCGCTTCCAGCTGCAGGTTGGCTTCCCGCTCTGCATTCAGTGCTTGTTCCTGGGCCTGCCGTGCACGACGTTCGTTTTGCAACGACTGCATTTGAGCGCGATAGCGCCGCCGCCGTTCTTCGTTAATCCGTTCAGCCATGGCAAAGGAGAGCAGTAGCACAAGCATCATGGAGCCGACCTGAACGGCATTATCGGTGAACATGTTTTGGGGGATGATGGAGAGTTTGCTGGCAGCCAGAACAATGCCGCCGATCAGTAGTGCGCTCCATGCCAGCACATAAAATAGGGCGGGCCTTTCATCGTTCAAAAGGCCATAAGCACCAACCAGAAGAGCTCCTATGCAGGCAATAACAGCGCCACAGATCACTGTGATGAGCATAGTGTTGTAGGAGGTCAAGAAAACACTGGCAAGCATTAATAGGGCAATTAAAGTGAGAGCCTGCATGCCTGCTTTTATGAAAATTGGCAGTGATTTTCGCCCAAGCTGGAGAAAATCTCTGGTAAAAAGAATGCCAAAAACTACCATCGTAGACAGGAAAAACCCGATGCTTTGGCCATTCCAGATGACAGAGTCGGGCCAGAAATATTGGAATGAGTAGCCCGTTAGCGAGGAAACAAATAACGGGACGGAGAGTACGAAGCCGACATAATAAAGATAGCTCCGGTCGCCGATGCCAAAATACATAAAAAGGTTGTAGATCAGCATCACTAGCATGGCTCCGAAGTACAGACCGGATAATAGTTGTCGAGTTTGGTCATGACTGGCAAAGGCACTTTTCTGCCATAGCGTAATGGGGAGCTGTAACGCACCGGTGGTGCGCACATGGATCAGCAATGTACGGGGGCTGTTTTCCGGCCATACGGTGGGTACGACCAGAAAGTGATGATTGATCGGTCGCTCGGCGAAGGGGCGGTGATCGCCGAGCAGATGTTGCTCTATCAAGTTGCCGCTTTCGAAAATATAAATGGCGACATGATCCAGAGAGGGATAGGCAATTTCCAGTAGATAGTCTTCCGGCGACGCGGCCTGGTTGATGATATCGGCCCGAAACCACCAGTCATCGGAGTCGATGCCGAAATTGATCCCGCTGCTACGGATATCCTGCCAGCCCGTTTCCTGAGTCAGGGCGTCAAAAGGGGTTAGTTTACCATTGGTGTCGCGGAATGCTTGCATTGCCGACCCTAGGGAAAACTGGTGTGTTTCGCTGTTGAGAATAACCGGGGCGGAAGCAGCGCTGGCTAATGCCGACAAAGACAGTGCGAACAGGCTCATCAATAAAAGGGGGAGGAGATTCGTCATGCCAGAGAGGGCCTTTCGGTGACGTCCCTGAATCGTTCGCATAAAGCGCTCCCCTTTCTCCTTGTGGCCTGCTCTATTTGCTGCCGACGGAGCGGCGATAGGCCAATAATGAGGTATCTGCTGTTAGATCGCCATCATCGGTAATTCTAAATAGCTACTTAAATACTAATGATTTAATATTACCTGTGTCACATATTTAATCATTGAAAGCGACCGTTGGTCGGACGGTTGTTTTGGGGTGTGGCGCTCCTGCAGATCCGCTGTCGCGGGGGTCAATGAATCTGATGCTGGTGGCTATTAAGGTAGCAGCGCTAACCCAACCTCCAACCCAACCGGATGAATCCTCCTGATGCCAAATATGAACCAGACCCTGCTACCCCTGCGTGGTAACGGGTTTTCCGCGTTTCTTGGTCGGCTGTTTCTCAGGGCATTTGGCTGGCGTGTGGTCGGTTCAATACCCGATGTTTCTCGGGCGGTTATTATTGGGGGGCCTCATACTTCGAACTGGGACGGCGTTTTTACCTTGGCAGCAATGGTATCCCTGCGGCTTGATGCTCGGGTCATGATCAAAGACAGCGCATTCAGGGGGCCGCTCGGGGTGGTGCTTCGCTGGCTTGGCGCTATGCCGATTGATCGCAGGAGTGCCAAGGGAGTGGTGCAACAAACTGTGGATCAGTTTCTGACTCACGAGCAAATGGTGATTATTGTGTCTCCGGAAGGCACCCGTGATGGTGCCAGTCAATGGAAAACCGGTTTCTGGCATATCGCTAGCACGGCGGGTGTGCCGATTATTGTGGCCACCGCTGACTATGCAAAAAAGCAGATTGCTTTCCCGTCATTGATCAACCCCAGTGCGGACATGGAGCGAGATATGACCACCATTCTTGAGAGTTATCGTGGTGTGGAGCCTCGTTATCCAGAGCGATTGTCAGCCCCTTTGGCTGCCATGCGCCGCCAGCAACAGGAATAGCATCATGTTTGAAACGTACCTTCAGCCTCGTTTCTATGAAACGGATGCTTTTGGTCATATTAACAACACGACAGTGGCAGGCTGGTTTGAAACTGCCCGTGAGCCGCTGTTCCGTTTGTTGACGCCGATGCTGGAGGCTCGGTCTTTGCCGCTCATTCTAGCTCGTATCGAAATCGATTTTGTTGCACAGCTTTATTACGGTAGTGAAGTTTTGGTGACGACAGCGATTGAAAAGATAGGCAACTCTTCTTTTGTTGTTTTGCATAAAGCCTATCAAGGCAATGTGTTGGCGGCCAAAGGCCGTGCAGTGCAGGTTTTTTTTGATCATGAGTCACAGAAGTCCATGCCGCTGCCGAAGGAGTTCCGCCAGCAATTGACGGTACATCTTCTGGTTGACACTGATGGTTAATACACCAATAACATATGCCTTAAACGATTGATTCGATAACTCTTGAGAGAGGTACTTAACATGGCTGATGTGGTAGCCGTTCCAGCAAATCCAGCTTTAGTGTCTGGTGTGGAGGATTTCCTGAGCGCTGTTAAGCATGATCGTAGCAACAGTGCAGAGCTGTTTATAAGGATGGTTGACCATATGACAGACAGGATGCTGAGCCTGTTTCTGATCGAACCGTCCCGTATGATGACCTTGACCAGCACGCAGAGCGCAGTTATTGATTTTGCTGTGTCTACCGCGGGAAAAGCATCGCACTTCCTTACTCGGCAGATTTACAAAAAAACCAGTAACAAAGAATTTGCGCCGATTGTGGCTAACTTTGAAGCTATGTATTGGCCGGCGGGAGAAGATAATTCTGGTCATGCACAGCTGCAGTTTGCTGTGGGTGGCGACTTTGCAAAAGAGTTTGCTGAGGTTGTGGCTCTGTGTGAGCAGGGTGCCGGTGCGGCTAATGTAGACCGTGTTTCGGCAGTTATGGATCGTCTCTCCAATGACATCATCGACAATTTTTTTGTAGTTAATAGTCGAGCCGTTAAGATTGGTTTTGTAACTCAAAAAGCGCTGGATCTTGGTATTGACGGCACCCGTAAAGCGGTGCATGCGGTAAACCACAAGGTGCTGAAAGGTTTGAGCAATGAGCAGCTTAAGGGCTTTATGGCTCATTATGCGCCGATTGTAAGGCAACGCTGATCCTTATTGTTTGCACAGTTACAGGCGATTTTTCTGCACAAAGTACGGAGAGCATCAAGGTTGAGCAATCAGCCTGGAGATGTTCCCATGAAAAACGCTGCCATTATTGCCTTGTCTGTTAGCGGAACCCTTGCGTTAAGTGGCATGGGTTTCGGCTTGTATGCGCTTGGTGTGAATCAAAGCCTTGCTATTAATCAATACCATAATGGTGTTACACCGCCGGTGGCTCCCCGATTGGAGCAACCGGCTGTGCCATATTCGGAGTCTGTGCCAGCGCCTGCATTGGTAGTTGCCACCTCAGCGCCAGTGGTGGTGGCAACCTCTGCCAGCGTGGCTACGGCTTCCCCATCTGTTACTTCTCTGTCTGTTTCAGCGCCGACAATCGCTATGGAGCCCACTTTTGCCCGTGTGATTAAGGTCGACCCCGTTACAGTTTCCTGGCAAGAGCCTCGTAATGTATGTCAGCAGGTGATTGTTCAGAGATCCGTGGAAGGGCCAGATAGTACGCGGGTGGCCGGTACGGTGCTGGGTGCTGCTGCGGGCGGTCTTTTAGGGAATCAGGTAGGCGGTGGTAGTGGCAAGAAAGTCGCTACGGTGATTGGTGCTCTGGCGGGGGCACAGCTGGGTAATCAAGCAAGAAGCGTTCCGCGTACCTATAACGCTACCGAGCAGCAGTGCCATACCGTAATGGAAAGCCGCAGTCGCACAACGGGATATCAGGTGACCTATCAGCTGGGGCAGCAGCAGGGTGTGGTGCATATGGATAAACGTCCGGGCGACTATTTGCCGGTGGATAACGGACGTGTGGTGGTTTTCTGATTATGGTCGCCCTTATCGAGGGGCGCTGTATCCGGAAGTCTGCTAATTCTTTAGCTTGTAGCCGGTGCGAAAAATCCAGCCGATGATCGCAAGGCAGGTCAGCATAAAGACGCTAATCATGGCTAAGCTGAGGCCAACGCTGACATCGGCTACACCATAGAAACTCCAGCGGAAGCCGCTGATTAAGTACACCACCGGATTGAATAGGGTGATTGTCTGCCATAGAGGTGGAAGCATGCTGATTGAGTAAAAGCTGCCTCCCAGAAATGCTAGCGGCATAACGATCAAGAGGGGGATGATTTGCAGCTTCTCCCAGCCGTCTGCCCAGATGCCAATAATGAAACCAAATAGACTGAAGCTGATGGACGTTAGCACCAGAAATAGCAACATCCACCAAGGGTGCTCAATAGAGAATGGTACAAACAAGCGGGCTGTCATTAAAATCAGTAGCCCTAGCAAGATAGACTTACTGGCTGCAGCGCCGACATAGCCAATAACAATTTCCACCCATGATATGGGGGCGGAAAGTACTTCATAGATAGTGCCGGAATATTTGGGCATATAGATGCCAAATGAGGCATTGCTGATGCTTTCAGTCAGCAGCATCAGCATGATCAAGCCGGGCACAATAAAAGCCCCATAACTGATACCATCAATGGCAATCATTCGGGATCCAATTGCTGAGCCAAATACGACAAAATAAAGCGATGTAGAGATCACCGGCGAGGCAATACTTTGTAGTAAGGTGCGGAATGTGCGAGCCATTTCAAAGTGGTAAATGGCGCGGATGGCGAACCAATTCATGCTTCATCCTTTAACAGGCTGACAAAAATATCTTCCAGAGAGCTTTCCTGGGTCTGAAGATCCCGGAAGTCAATGCCATGTTGATTGAGTTGGCGAAGCAGGTCGCCAATGCCCGTGTGATCGCCTTGGCTATCAAAACGATAGATGATTTGATGCCCGTCATCACTCAGAGACAGGGGATGGTTGGCCAGAGCCTTGGGGATCTCCATGATCGGGTTCTGAAGTTGTAATGTCAGCTGTTTGCTGCCGAGCTTGTCCATCAGGTTTTTTTTGTCTTCGACCAGAATGATGGAGCCGTTACGGATAATGCCGATTCTGTCCGCCATTTCTTCGGCTTCTTCGATGTAGTGCGTGGTCAGAATAATCGTGACGCCGCTATTGCGAAGGTCCCGAACCATGTTCCACATGTCGCGGCGGAGTTCCACATCAACGCCCGCGGTAGGTTCGTCCAGAAATAGTATGGCTGGCTCATGGGCCAGCGCTTTGGCGATCATGACCCGTCGCTTCATGCCGCCGGAAAGGGTCATGATCTTGCTATCCTTTTTATCCCATAGCGATAGGGTTCTCAGCACCTTTTCCAGGTGCGCTGGATTTGGTGCTTTGCCAAACAAGCCGCGGCTGAAAGTGACGGTTGCCCAAACACTTTCGAAGGCATCACTGGTAAGTTCTTGAGGCACCAACCCAATGCAGCTTCGGGCGGCCCGATATTCGCTAACAACGTCATAGCCATTGGCCATAACGGTGCCGCTGGAGGGGGTGACGATGCCGCAAATAATACTGATAAGGGTTGTTTTTCCGGCACCATTGGGGCCTAGCAAGGCAAAAATTTCTCCCTGCTGGATATCCAGGTTAATGTCACGCAGAGCAATGAAGCCGGAGTCGTAGGTTTTGTTCAGGTCGGCAATGTGGATGGCTGCTGTCACAAAAATATCCCGGTTAGGCCGCAAAGATAGGGTTAGCGCTGGCGAATAGAGTTCGACAGTGTGCAAATGGTGTATTCCACCAGCGAAGCGGGGGCAACATTGTGAAGCTCCTCCGGTCGATGGACAAAGTTACGAGTTAGCATAATAACGCCATGCAAAGCACCGCGAAGATAAAGAGCGGTCTCTAAAGGGTTGCGAACTTGCTGCGGATCAATGCTGTTGTCGGCAAGGCCATCGTTGATGGCACGAACCATAATATCCATAACTTCGCCGGTGCATATCTGGATGGCGTTCATATCTTTTAATGTGTCGGCCTGAAGCCAGTCACTGGCGGCGCGGGTTAGCACATCGAAGTAATTCGGCTCTTCGATGGAGAATGCCAGATAATTAAGGCCCATGGCCTCGATACGATCTATGCCGCGTAGCTCCGCACGGTCTGTATCGCGGAACCGTTGTCGCAGGCTTTCCGCGGCCCGGAGTACAATGCTGGCGAGAATGTCCTGTTTGTCCCGGAAGTAGACATACAGCAAGCCACGGCTCAGTTTTGCCTGACGGGCGATATCGTCCATGGTCGCCCGGTCATAGCCCTTTGCAAAGAAAACCCGTTCCGCAGCATCAAGAATACTGGCCCGCCGCTCTTGCTTTTCCGCGTCCTGGCGCGCGCGCATGCTCATCGCCTTTTCACCGGCTGGCTGATAGGAAGAGTGCGGAAAGCTATGGGGGGCATGGTTCGTGTGTCATTCATAGGAGGGTACTTTGCCGACGTATTGACAATCTGTCAATAAATGACAGTATGTCAGCTATTGATGAATCCGGGGATCGAGGGTATGGCTACTAAACTGACTCAGCGAGGCCTATTAATAGCCTTCGTATTACTGCTGACGGCTTGCGGTAATGGTGGTGATTCAGCCCCGGCGGTGACTGTCCGTGTGGCATCAGTATCCAGTGGAGAGGCGCAGGAGCCATTGCGTTTCGCCGGAGTAGTTCGTGCCCGGCAGCGTGCCGAGCTGACCTTTCAGGTCAGTGGTACCTTGCAGGAGCGAAGCGTTGAGCTGGGTTCCTCCGTCAGCGCGGGCATGTTATTGGCTCGGTTGCAGAATCCGCAATTATTGCCGGCAAGGGATTCTGCTCGGGCGCGACTGAGAGAAGCAGAAGCGCAAGCCCGTCAGGCGGAGCAGGAATATCAGAGAGGTTTGCCGCTGCGTGAGCGGGGTGTGCTGTCCGAGCAAAATATTGAGCAGTTGCAGGCGCGCCGCGATGCAACCCGAGCTGCCGTGGATACAGCCCGGGCGTCATTGGCAGAAGCGGAACAGTTAGTCCGGGAGGGTGAACTTCGAGCACCTTTTGGCGGTGTTGTTGAAGCCGTTCTGGCGGAGCCGGGGGAATTCGTGGCTGCGGGCCAGCCTGTGATGCGGATTTCATCGCCGCAGGGTCTGGAAGTGGAGGTGCGTATTCCGGAGTCGCTACGTGTTGGCATTGAGCCAGGGATGCCATTGCCGGTATGGCGGGTGATGGATCGCGATAGCGTGGCGCTGACGGGGGTTGTTGCGGAAATTGGTCGCGGTTCTCGTCGTGGCGAATTGTATCCTCTGGTGGTAAGTCTTGATGAGGCTTCGCTGGTGCCTGGGGTTGCGGTGGAGGTTGGTGTCAGCCGTAAAGTTATGGAAGCTCTGGCCTTGCCGGTGCTGGCCGTGGTGCGCTCGGCAGATGGTACGGCGGTATTCCGGGTAAGAAACTCCATTGCCGAGCGTGTTCCCGTTACGGTGTTGCAGCTGGCAGGAGAGCAGGTTTTGGTGCGTTCCGACGCCATCGTTGCTGGAGATCAGGTGGTGTATGCGGGGCTTTCCCGTTTGCTCGATGGTGACACTGTGGTTGTTCGGCCATGATCAGTTTCCTGCTGGAGCGACAGCGGCTTCTCGGTCTGGTTGTAGTCATGATGATGCTGGTCGGTATTGCCGCCTACTTCAATATGGCGCGTCAGGAGGATCCCAGCTTTCCCCACCGGGCGGGTTTGATTTCGGTGCAGTACCCGGGGGCCACTGCCGAAGCCGTAGAGCGTTTGGTACTACGCCCGCTTGAGGAAGAGCTGTTACAGATTGAGGAAATCGACTTTATCGCCAGCACGGCGCGAAATGGTGTCGCCATTGTGCGGGTGCTATTACATCAGCAAATTTATGCAACCACCCCAGCTTGGGATCGCGTGCGTCAGGCCATGGCTCGAGCGGAACTGGAATACCCTCAGGGTGTTGGGCAGATGGCCCTCGACGATCGCTTGATTGATACGCCGGTAGTGGTGCTGGCGATTGGTGGTTCACCGTCACCCATTGCGCTGTCTCGTGCTGCTGAGAACCTCAAAGATGCCTTGATGGGTTTGCCTGCTTTGTCACGGATTGAGGTGGAGGCTCAGTCCGATGAACAAATTACGCTGGCCATTGATGATGCCGAGTTAAGTCGTATCGGTTTGACGCCAATGCAACTGGCGGACATCTTGCGTGCCCGCAATCAAGTGATTCCCGGTGGTTTTGTGGTTGCCGGGGGCAAGCGCCTGGCGGTGCTCAGTAACAGCGAATTTATTAGCCTGAATGACTTGCGGCACACCCAGATTCCACTGACGGACGGTAGTTTTGTGCCGTTGGCATCTATTGCAGAGGTGTGGCGTGGCCCTCTGGAGCCGGGTCAGTCTGAGGCTTGGTATGACGGGGAGCGTGTGGTTCTGTTAAGTATTTATGCGCGCCGAGGACAGGTGGATGCTATTGATTTCGGCGCTGCATTACGTGCAAGAGTGGCCGAAGTTGCGCCCCAATTTGCTCCGCTGACGATCGAAGAAATGTTCTTTCAACCAGATCAGGTTGAAGCAAGGCTGCATGATCTTGAAGGCAGCTTGCTGTTAAGCATGTTGATTATTGTCGCCGTGGTGTTTTATGGCATGGGGCTACGCATGGGTTTGTTGGTGGCCACTATGCTACCAATGGTTGCTTTGATCACTCTCGGTATTTACAACCTGGGCGGCGGGATCCTGCACCAAATTGCGATCATCGGTCTGGTTATTTCTCTGGGCATTCTGATCGATAACGGGATTGTCATGGTCGAAAACGTGCAAACCCGTTTGCAGGAGGGAACCAAGCCTGGAACCGCAGTCGTTGAGGCCGTGAGAGAGTTGATTGGTCCGCTGGGAGCCTCAACCGCTACCACGTTGGCGGCTTTCACGCCGTTGTTATTATCCAAGGGGGGTACCGGAGATTTTACCCGGGGTATTCCGATTATGATAATGCTGGCGTTGACGGTCAGCTTTCTCTTGTCGGTTACCCTTGCGCCCTTGCTGGCGGCGAGGTTCCTGAAGTCTCAGGGCGGTTCTCGGGCGGAGTCCATGTTGCTGTTGGGGCGGCGGTTAGCGGATATTGCCACCAGTTATCCGCGCAGGGTGTTGAAGTGGGCGGGGTTGGCCGTGTTGGCCAGCTTTCTGATGACGCCATTTATGGCGATGCAGTTTTTCCCCAATGCGGATCGGCCGCTGGTTATTCTGGATTTATTGCTGCCCGAGGGCACGGATCAGAGTGAAACCGCGCGTGTTGCCGAGTTGCTGGAGCGTGCAGTGCGTGCTCGCGAGGATGTGGAGCATGTGCACCGTTTTATCGGTTTCAGTGGCCCGACGTTTTTCTATAACTTGTTGGTGAATCCCCAAGCCCCGAATCGGGCGCGCTTGGTGTTGCTGGCCGAGGATCTACCGGCTACCCGGGAGGTGATGGCATTTGCCCGTCATCATGTGGCGGAAAATCTGCCGGAGGTGGTACTGGCTGCCAGTATTCTCGGGCAGGGGCCTCCTCGGGATGCGCCGGTGGAAATTCGTGTTTTCCACGAAGATGATTCGCTACGGCAGCAGGCGGCAGAACAGGTGTTTAGAAATCTCCGCTCAGTAAATGGGGCAATAGATATTCGTCATACTATCGATCAGGGAACGCCGGCGGTACGGGTTGAGGTGGATGATGCCGTTGCCCGGCGATCCGGGCTAAGTCGTGCGGAGGTGGCGCGCACATTGTTTGGCCAGAGTTACGGAATGACCGCCGAGCAGTACCGTCAGGAGCGGGATCCTATGCCGATTATCCTGCGTTCTGTGGAGGGAACCAGCTTGCCGCTTGCCCGATTGCTCTCCATTAATATTTATCCGCAGCAGGGAGACCCGGTGCCATTAATGCAAGTGGCCCGTGTCTATGCGGACTGGGAGCCAGCGGCAGTAAGCCGCCGCAATGGTGAGCGAGTGTATACGATTTCATCCAATCTGCTGGATGGTTATAGCTTTAGCCAAGTGCTTGCCGGTTTTGAAGCAGCCTTGGTTAATGATCCGCTACCTGCAGGTACCCGGATGGAGTATGGCGGTGATAGTCAGGGAAGTGGTGATGCAAACAAGGCGCTGGCAACTTCCGCGCCGATCGGAATTTTATTACTGCTGTTTTTTCTGGTGTGGCAGTTCAATTCATTCCGGCGAGTAGCGATTGTCCTGTTAACCGTCCCGATGGCTGCGGTAGGTATTATTCCCGGGTTGGTGCTCTCCGGTTCACCCTTTGGCTTTACGTCCATGCTGGGTGTGGTGGCATTGGTCGGGATCGTGGTCAATAATGCCATTGTGCTGATTGATGTAATTGATCAGCGTTTGCGGGCTGGCGACAGTAATGGCGATGCGGTCTACTATGCGGTGGCGCGGCGCACCCGGCCAATTTTGCTGACCACAGCGACAACTGTGGCCGGATTGTTACCTTTGGCATTTAGTAGTTCAACCCTGTGGCCTCCCATGGCGTGGGCAATTATTTCCGGGTTGTTGGCATCCACCGCACTGACTTTGTTGGTGGTGCCTGCACTGTGTTTGCTGGTTATTCGCAAGACTGCAGCAGCATAAAATCGGTGGTTATTTTTTATTGGTAATGTTTTTCAGGCTTTGTGCCAGCGCCTGACTGCCAAGCTGGTTCATTGCCTCAATATTCCGTTTGGGTACGTCCTCAATATTGGGATGTTGTGCAATGGCTTGCTCTACGGATTGCTCCCGTAAAATATGCAGCACAGGCAGTGGCGAGCGGTTGGTGTAGTTCTCGGCATCGCCAAAGGCGGTGTCCGCAAATTGGTAATGTGGATGAAAGCTGGCAATTTGGAAAATGCCCTCTCGGCCGCTTTCGAACAATAATGTTTCCGCGAGATCAAGAAAGTCATTGTAGTCAAGAAAATCCTGCAGTAGTTCAGTGACGCTAAGCAGCGTAGTTTCTACGGAGCGGTCCAGCTCCATATACTGCAACTCCATCTCTAAGTCTTCCAGTAAAGTCTCCGTTGTGCTGGCAGAGCTAACTACATAGCGGACTCTGTTGGCCTCAAAAGGCTGGCGGGCGAATGGGCATAAATTCATGCCGATAACCCATTGTTCAAGCCAGTCGCGAGTGAGTTGATTGGCGATGTCGGTGCTTAGATCCTCACTGCTCATAATAATGGCTCGTAGTATATAGGGTCGTTCTGACGGATTACGCCATTACTCAGGATTTGCGCGCGCAGCCCCCCCTTGTGCACCAAAGAGCGAACAACATGCGCAGCGCTAAGAGAGGGTTGTTGCAGTAGCTTGCCGATTACTGCGCAGGGTTCACATAACTCTATGCCACGCAGCCGAACCGATCCAATGGTGAACTCTTTGCCCACGAGATCATTCAGCGGGGCTCCTCGTGTGACTACATTGCGTCGGAAATCCCCTGATTTTATGGATGCGTTATGCTGGCCATTAAAGGCTTCAATCACTTCGGCTTCGATCAGTGTTAGTTGGTTTTCTGGTGCGTTTCGTTGCCGATAGTGGCGGTCGCCGACGATGCCTTTGCCTTGATGTAGCTGCACGGCATTGTGCTCGGTGACTGCACCCCTGGATTGGCTGGCGGTAAAAATGCCGACTATATATCCGTTGGTGGTCATTGGATCGGGAGAGCCCTATTGGTTGTGAGTAATTTCCTCGTTGATAGAGAAGAGTAGTCCACCAGTAAACATGAGCTCCACCTTTTTCGGCACAGGTTTGGTGGCAGTCAGTGTTACACTGCCGATCCTCTTAACGTCGGCTCGCGATCCATGACAGATATGCCATTTACCACCTTGTCCCTGTCCCAGAGTATGTTGGAGACTTTGGAATCCCTTGGTTATCGGGCCATGACACCGGTGCAGGAGCAGGCTCTGCCGGCGATTCTTGCCGGGCAGGACGTCATCGCTCAGGCCAGTACGGGCACTGGTAAAACGGCGGCGTTTGCGATTGGTCTGCTGCGAGGGATAGATGCGGCACAGCGTACCTGTCAGGCGCTGGTGTTATGCCCCACTCGAGAGCTGGCGGATCAGGTTGCCCGTGAAGTGCGGCGTCTGGCTCGCAATGAGAATGGGTTGAGGGTGGTGATTCTTTCCGGGGGCTTGCCGATGGGGCCACAGACCGCAGCGCTGGAAAATGGTGCCCATGTGATTGTGGGGACCCCAGGGCGGGTATTGAAGCACCTGAGCAAGGACTCCCTTCAGCTCAGTGCTCTCAAGGTGCTGGTTCTTGATGAGGCGGACCGCATGCTGGATATGGGGTTCTTTGACAGTATTGCCGATATTGTTCGTCAGGCCCCTGTCACACGGCAGACACTGCTGTTTTCTGCCACATATCCGGCTTCTATCGGTGCTTTGGCGGCCCGGGTAATGCGTGAGCCACAGCGTGTTGATGTCGCCCAATTAGATGATAACTCTCTGATTGAGCAGCGATTTTATGAAATTGCTGATTCTGAGCGCGCTGATACATTGCTTAAGCTGTTGGCCTGCTATCGTCCGCAGACCTGTTTGGTGTTCTGTGTGACCCGGCAGCAGTGCCAGACGTTGGCTGATGCCCTGTGCCGTCAAGGTATTGCCGCTGCGGCATTGCATGGTGATATGGAGCAAAAGGATCGTGACCAAACTCTGGTGCAGTTTGCCAACGGCAGTGCCTGCATTTTAGTGGCTACCGATGTTGCCGCCCGCGGCCTGGACATCAGCAGCGTCGATGCCGTATTTAATTACCAGCTGGCACATGATGCCGACACCCATACTCACCGTATTGGCCGCACCGGACGTGCTGGCCAAAGCGGCATGGCATTAAGCTTATTTACCGCCAGCGATGCCGGCAAGCTGATC
>PGZG01000123.1 GCA_002840115.1 Gammaproteobacteria bacterium HGW-Gammaproteobacteria-14
ATGAATGGCACGAATGCGGGCCTCAGTGGCCACGGAACGACGATCATCCACAGCAGCAATCGCAGTCAGCGAAGCATCGTCCAAATCGCCACTGGCAAGCACTGTGTAGTAGGTCGCCGCCGACAAACTGACATCAGGCACTACAATCGGAGCGCCCATCGCACCACCGCCATCGGCATTAATGCGCAGCTCGTAGTCGTCTGCCGGGGTCAAGTCAGCCAGATCTTCGCTTTCGGTATAACCAAATGCGTCGATCACTTCCGCATTACTGATCCCAAGGCTGCCAGAAGAAGCAAACACCTCCGCAGCACCAACACCAGAGGCCGCGTGAACCGCCCTTATCTCCGCCGGCGCATTGCGATCCAGAATAAAGAAATCACTGTCCGCATCACCGGTGGAGACCAACAGTTTTACCGGCGAACCGGGGCCGGTGCTATCAACGGCCAGCACCATCAGATCGGCGCCACCCGGCAGGGTTATACGGCCACTATCAAAGACCGGGGTTGTGCTACCGCCGGGGGCAATGCGAATACGGTAGTCACCGGAGGGCACTACCACCGGACCAGCGGTTTCTCGCAAGTTGAACGTGGTTAATGCTTCCCCTGCGGTTAACGATGCACCAGGCGCGGTCACATATACACTGACGCCGCCCGACAATGCCTGCTCCGCTGCAGCAGAAGCATGCACTACCTGAACACGGGTTTCGTTGGCGCCGACATTTGCTTTCGGCGTGACAATCACTTCAGGAGCGAACTCCACAGCCCCACTAGCACCAATCAAGCCAATGGCAACCACCGAGGTAATTTCATTGCGACGCAAATTAAGGTTTACCGGAGCAACGACCTCCGTTACATCACCACCTGGAAGCACACCATCAACGGAAACACCATAAACGGCCGGACGCACCATCAAACGAGAAGTTGCCTGACCATATTCCAACCCTTGTACAGCATCAAACGCATCA
This sequence comes from Gammaproteobacteria bacterium HGW-Gammaproteobacteria-14, assembly GCA_002840115.1. Taxonomy (GTDB): domain Bacteria; phylum Pseudomonadota; class Gammaproteobacteria; order Pseudomonadales; family Alcanivoracaceae; genus PGZG01. The sequence continues at coordinate 965 of PGZG01000123.1, forward strand.
TCGTTCACATTCAGATTGACCGCCGGTGCATTAGTCGCTGCATGAATAACCCGCAATTCCGCATTGCCGGATTTACTGCTACCACCACAGGCGGTGAGCGCAACCGCCCCCACCGCAACCACCCATGACATTGCCCACTTATTGACGCCCATCGCACACCTCCTTTCCAGAAAGATAATGAAGATGAGAATGTGATTCTTGCAACGTAAAAAAGAGGTCAATATGGAAAACAAAATTGTTATTTTTAGGTTATTGTGATGCAGCGATGATGAATGCGTGAGAACAACGATAAGAATACGTGAAGCCGTTATTCGCGAGGTAAGAAAGAAAGATTATATTGAGAATATCCGGTCTTGCCAGATATGACTTTTTAGAAGTTACAGCATTGCCTTTTTCGGCAGGTCATCATTACGCCCCAAGGCTTGGCGCACCATAGCTGCCTTTAAAAGACCATGACGATTAACAAGATTCATGCCGCTGTTACGAACAAACCGGATAAGTGGCGCGCGCTGCTCGAATAGAACCTTAAAAGCGCGCATGGCCGAAACCATGGTTGCGTTATGCCCCCGACGACGACGCTGGTAACGCTGCAACACGGGCAGCGCTGACCAGTCTCTCCCCGCCAGCAAAGCGCGCTCAATTTCTTCTGCCAATACCGCCGCATCGAGCAGCCCCAGATTAATCCCCTGCCCCGCCAACGGATGAATAACATGGGCCGCATCACCAATCAGCGCCAAACCATCCGTAACATAATCACCGGCATGAAGATCCTGAATAGGAAATGCCAGCCGCTCGCTGGCCAGCGTAATTTCACCAAGCCACTCCTGACTTGCCTGCGTCAAACGGGCAGAAAAATCTGCATCATTAAGTTGCATCAACTCATCCGCTAACGTCGGCCATGCGGACCACACCAGAGAACACTGGTGACCATCACCAAACAGCGGCAGCAAGGCAAAAGGGCCACTATCAAGAAATCCCTGCCGAGCGCATTGTTGATGGGGGTGTTCAGTATTGAGCGTAGCAACAATAGCCACATGCCCCGTATCACGACCTGCGGTCGTCAGTTCCGCGGCGCCACGCACAAGAGAACGAGCGCCATCCGCCCCCACTAAAAGACGTGCACAAACGGTTTCGCCGTCACCCAAAGTCACCTGCCAACCCTCGGCACCGCGAACAATATTTTCAACACGGCAATGATTACGCCAGACAACCTGCGAGGCATCATCACAACGCTGATACAAGGCCGCAGCAACAACCTGATTCTCAACCAGCGTGCCAATATGATCTACGCCAACTGCTTCACTGGAAAACTGGACTTCTCCAGTACCGTCACCGTCCCGTACATCCATGCTGTTATAAGGCTGCAGACGAGCAGTCGGCATAAGCGGCCAAACGCCGGTGTGACGCAACAGATTTTCACTGCTTTCGGTTAATGCAGAAATCCGGAGGTCCGCCGCGCCCTGCGGCATGGTCGGCGGCGCCGCCGCATCCACCAGCAGAATGCGCAGAGAATGTTCAGCCAACGCTGCCGCCAGCATGCCACCAGCCATGCCACCACCGACAATGACAATATCAACGTTATGCTGCACGACGATTCTTTTTCATTAGCTTTTCGATATCGGCCACAGCCTTGGGAACATCACTGGTAAACACTTCATGACCGGCGCGGGTCACCGCCACATCGTCTTCAATACGAATACCAATGCCTCGCCATTTCGCCGCAACGGTTTCATCATCCGGGGCGACATAAATACCCGGCTCCACCGTCATCACCATGCCAGGCTCCAGCACACGCCATTCATCATGCACCTTATAGTCACCGACATCATGAACATCCAAACCGATCCAGTGACCGGTGCGGTGCATATAAAAACGCCGATAGGCCTCGGTCTCAATCAAGCTGTTCACATCGCCATTGAGCAAACCGAGATCCTTCATCCCCTGAGTCAACACACTCACTGCCGCCTCATGGGGTTCATTCCAGTGGCTTCCCGGCCGCACTCGATCAATCGCCGCTGACTGCGACGCCAGCACCACTTCATAGAGCGCTTGCTGCTCAGCGCTAAACTTGCCATTCACCGGGAAAGTACGGGTAATGTCCGAGGCATAATTGCAATATTCAGCACCGGCATCCACCAGCACCAAATCGCCATTTTTGAGCTTCTGATCATTATTAATATAGTGAAGAATGCAGCCATTTTTGCCGCCGCCAACAATGCTCGGGTAGGCCGGAGCACGGGCGCCATTACGCATAAACTCGTGCAAATACTCCGCTTCAAGCTGGTACTCATACATCCCCGCCTGCACCGCCTTCATCGCGCGAATGTGGGCGGCAGCTGCAATCTCTCCAGCCCGACGCATTACTTTTATTTCAGCCGCGCTTTTAAACAAGCGCAGGTCATGTAACGCGTGGGTGAGGGCCAAAAACTCGCCCGGCGGATGTGCGCCACTACGAACCTTGGCGCGAATGCTATTGACCCAGTTCATTACCTGACGGTCAAACTCAAGGTCGCGGCCAAGATCGTAGTAAACACGATCACGTCCCTCAATCAGGCCTGGCAGAATTTCATCAATATCGCCGATAGGAAACGCATCATCAGCGCCATGGTCACTTACAGCACCTTCAGGCCCGGCTCGATATCCATGCCAAGTCTCCATTTCCCGATTACGCTCCCGACAAAACATGACAAACTCGCCATGCTCACGACCGGGAATCAGCGCCATCACCGCTTCCGGCTCCGGGAATCCGGACAAATACCAAAAGTCACTGTCCTGACGGTAAAGGTACTCAATATCACGATTACGGGTGCGTTCCGGAGCCGCCGGCAAAATGGCAATACTGTTTTCTTCCATCTGCGCCATGAGGGCGCGGCGACGACGGGCAAATTCCTGACGATTGATCATTCGGGCGCTCAGTGTCGAGTTGCGGGAGCCGCCGCCGTTTCCTGGCGACGGGCACGTAACTGCCATTCGGTGAATACCATTAACGCCGCCATGCGACAATGCTCCGTGACGGCGGCAAACAGGGCCTCTTCTTCAGCACCGTCCTGATCTGGCACATCGACCTGGCTTACCGCCGCCAGATCAGCAATCGCTTCTTGCAGGGCCGGGGGTAAGCTGGCGTCCGAGGCACCCGCACTTCCAGTACCAAAACCAACCAGAAAGCCTTCACACCACTGCCCCAGTGCGGCAACGCGAAGCCCCAGCTCTTCATCATCATCCGGCAGCAGCAGGCTGAGATCGAGACCATCCCCGTCAAACGCCAGCACGGCCTCATCACGCAATGCCACCAACAGTGATGCAACGCGTTCAGGCCAGTTGCCGGTAAGATCCACATGGCTGGCCAACACTCCCAGCATTGCGGGCGCCTCGGTTTCCATACCTGTGCTCAGCAGCCCGCAGAGGACCCCATGGAGCTCGGAAGGACTATGCCGTACGCCGGCCTGCCCCAGAGCATCGGCTAACGGTTGAAATACATCGGAGCTGTCTGTCATGAATTCACGCTATTCAATTGCCAACCATGGAGTCCACCAATCGGAGACTCAAGCCGCTGGCTCCAGAAGCTCAGCTCCGGAACCACGGAAAAGAATCAGATCAGGCTGAATCAGCCACTTAGGATGTCGGTTTCCCTGCCGCAACACTCGGTGGTCGCGGGCAGACTCTCGAAATACTCTATTAAACACCTGCTAACTGTCTGGCAGTAAAGCAGAATCCGCGTTGACCACCCAGACACACCTATCTATAGTCAGAGGTCGGGGGGCTTCTCCGCAGGACCTTTACCTTAGGCGAACAGCTTGCAACTTTCCATGACCACAGAGCAGCAGCTTGCACAACTGGAACAGCGTATTGAGGAGCTGGTGACTATCAGCGCCCGGCTACGCCGTGAGAATCAGCAACTCCATGCTCGGGAAGTCCGGCTGGTGGAAGAGCGCGCTGATTTGCTGAAAAAGAATGACGTTGCCAAGTCCAAGGTAGAAGCCATCATTTCCCGGCTCAAATCACTGGAGCAGGAACCATGAGCGAGGCCTCCTCCGTCGTTGTCCATCTGCTCGACAAGGAATTCCGTGTCGCTTGCCCTGCGGACGAGAAAGAAAATCTGATCCGCGCTGCACGCTTTCTGGATGACAAGATGCGCGAAGTGCGCGCCTCCAATGTCCTTGGTCTTGAGCGCATCGCCGTCATGACCGCCCTGAACCTTGCCCATGAACTGCTACAAACCAGCGGCGCCCTGTCCCAGCAAAGTTCTGACGGCGACCGAATTGGCAAACTGCTCGGCAAAGTGGAAGCAGAACTCAAAGAGCTCGACGACATATCACGGCAATCTGCCAGTAATCAGGTATACTGAATCCGGTGTTCCCTGGCGTGTTTGCCAGCCAGGCTATGTCCCTGAGCCGATGCTTTAATCCCCGGGGGCGAATATGATGGCGCCGTGTGCATGTCCGCTGCGGCGGAAAGCCTGAAGCGCCATTTGCCGCCTCCACCTTGAACCCTTGGGTTCAAGGACCAGGCCGGCAGCGGCACGATCGGGGAACACCTTTACCAACCTCTTCTGGCGCCACCAGCACACCGTCGGCGCTACGGGCGAGACTATTTTGTCTGAGACCACTCCGTTTGAAACCATGCTGTCTGATGCCGACATCACTTTGCGCAACACCCTGCGTCGCACATTGCGCGCCCAACGTCG
>PGZG01000124.1 GCA_002840115.1 Gammaproteobacteria bacterium HGW-Gammaproteobacteria-14
CCGGGTATTGCCGGATTGCCTGTGATTATTGTCACGGGCGCAGAGAATGATGAAAGCGCCCGTGAAAAAGCTCTGGATATGGGGGCCACGGATTTTATCACCAAACCGTTTAACTCCACGGATTTGATGGCGCGGGCGCGAGCCCATGCCAACTATCAGCGCGAGCGTCGAGTGTTGGCGGAACAGAGTACGGTGGATCCGCTCACTGGCTTGGGCAATCAGTTGTATTTTAATGGTCGCCTGAAACAGGAGTTGGCTTTTGCCGCCCGACAAGGACACAGCGTGTCCGTGGTTCGTGCGGATGTGGATGCCTTCAATAAGATCTTTATCAAGGTGGGCAAGGATGCCGCAGATGCGATTCTTCAGGAGGTGGCCAAGGCGATTTCCGGGTTGATTCGAAAAGAAGACTCCGCCGCCCGTATCGGGCTGTCGCAGTTTGCTATTTTGCTGCCCACTGCGGATGCGGCGGGAGCAGCGATTTTTGCTAATCGTCTGTGTCGCATGGTGCCTGAGGCGACTATTGATTTTAAAGGGCACCGATTAGGTGTGACGCTATCGTTGGGGGTGACCTGTCCGGAACCCCATCCAGGGCAGACCCCTCGCTCTGTGATCGAAGAAGCCAATGTGGTGCTCAAGTCTGCGATAGATGCCGGTGGCAACCGGGTAATGACCGAGGCGGAAATGCGTGAAGCCCGCGCCCCCTTGCCATCATCGCCGACACCGCCGGAGTCTGCGGCGCAAAGAAGTGCGCCGATTAATGTGGAGCAAGCCTTGGCATTGCTTGCCGAGGGCAAGGACGATGTGGTGAAGCCGCACCTTGCTGCCCTCAAGGCACGATTGATGCCACTGTTGAAAATGATGCAGGGCAGTTAGTGGCAAACATGCTGTGAAGGGCATGTTGTGAAGTACCCGTCGTGAAGAACAAGTCGTGAAGGACAAGCCGTGAAGGTTGATCGTTATCAGGATTATCCACTGCCAGCACAACAGCTTTTAGCGGTGTTGACGGACCGTCATTTTTTTGAGGCTCGGCACGTCATGTCCGGCGTTACCGATTTTCACTTTGACGCCTTTGGTGAACAAGCGGATGGCTTTCTGATTCGTATTTTGCGTGATGTGAAAATCACGTCGGATAAGGTGCCCGCTTTCGCCAAACGCTTTCTTGGCAGTAACAATACGCTGGTTCAGGAGTTTCTGTGGACCGAGCGCAATGTACTCCCTTACCGGGCGCGTTATCGTTTTTCGCTGGGTAGTGTGCCGGTTGAGGTGAGGGGCGATGTGACCATTACCGAACGTAATGGTCAGGCTCAGCAGCATCTGCTGATTCAGGTACATAGCACCGTGCCGTTAATTGGTAAAAAGCTTGCGGCGATGGTGGGCGAGCGGGTCGAAGACGCTCTGAATTCGGATTATCGGGCGACACTGCGCTATCTCCGTGAAAAGGCATTGATCCCTTCGTCCTGAAAGGTCAATTTTCTGGCCCTTCAGGGCCTTGCTGCCTGTGTTGGGCGCTGCCATTCTGCTTTTCTTTTATTGATCGACCTTCTTGGAGTACCCACCATGCCGCAGTACAAAGCGCCGCTTCGTGATATCCGTTTCCTTGTTCATGATGTACTGGACTTTCCCAGCCACTATGCTGCCCATGGTCATGCGGAGATCGGTGCGGATTTGATTGATCCGGTGCTGGAGGAAGCCGCCCGGTTCTGCGAGAACATACTGGCGCCAACTTACCGCGATGGTGATGAAACTGGCACCCATATGATGAATGGGCGCGTTGTGACGCCGGACTCGTACAAGGGCGCCTGGAAGGCGCTGACGGATGGGCAGTGGAATGGTATTTGCTGCGATCCAGACTTCGGTGGTCAGGGGCTGCCGCACAGTTTGGGGATGATTTTTCATGATATGGCGGAGTCCGCCAATCAACCCTGGTGCGCACTTTTTACCCTGACCCAGGGGGCTATTCGCGCCATTGAAGCCCATGCCGATGATGCATTGAAACAGAAGTATCTGCCGAAAATGGTATCCGGGGAGTGGACCGGCACCATGATGCTCACCGAGTCCCACGCCGGTTCTGATCTTGGCCTGCTGCGCACCCGCGCGGAGCCTGTTGATGATGGCAGTTATCGCATTAGTGGTGAGAAGATTTTTATCACTTGGTCCGACCAGGATCTGACTGACAATATTATTCATCTGGTGCTGGCGAAATTGCCGGATGCTCCGGCCGGCCCCAAGGGGATTTCTTTATTTCTGGTGCCGCAGGTGTTGGATGACGGTCGTCGTAACAGCGTTAAGGTGGCGAAGATCGAAGAAAAAATGGGTCTGAAATCATCCCCCACCGGCGTGATTAACCTTGATGCCGCCACCGGTTGGCTGGTGGGCAAACCGCACAATGGGTTGGCCGCCATGTTTACCATGATGAATAGCGCTCGCCTTGATGTTGCCTTTGAGGGTTTGGGGTTGGCGGAGTTATCTCGTCAGGGCGCGGTGGAATACGCCCGCGATCGTTTGCAAATGCGTGCTCCCGGTGGTGCGCAATACCCGGACAAACCAGCAGACCCGATTATTGTGCACCCGGATGTGCGTCGTATGTTGCTCACCCAGAAGTCGCTGGTGGAGGGCAGCCGAATGTTGGGTTATTTCACGGCCATGCAGTTGGATATTGCCCTCAACGGTACGGGCGAGGAACAACAGAAAGCGGATCAACTGGTGGCGTTATTAACGCCGATCTGCAAAGGATTCTTTACCGAGCGTGGTAGTGAAGTGGCGGATATTGGCATTCAGTGCTTTGGTGGCCATGGCTATATTCGGGAACACGGCATGGAGCAGATTGCGCGGGATGTGCGTATTACACGCATTTATGAAGGCACCAATGGCATACAGGCAATTGATCTGATGCGCCGTAAGGTGATTGGCTCGGATCGTCGGTTGCTGGATGTACTGCTGGCAGACATCCATGGTTTTTGTGATGCCCATCGCAGCCATGCATTGGCAGCGGACCTGATCGCTTCGGCAGCTGATGCGGCAGCTGAGTGGAGCGAGTTAACCAACCGTTTGCTCGAAGGCGGCCGCCTCGACCCCGCATTGCCGATGTCTGCGGCGTTCGAATATATGGAGTATGCCGGTTATGTTTGCCTGGCCTGGTGCTGGGTGCGGATGGCCGTGACGGCAGCGGATCAACTGGCGGCGGGGCAGGGGGATGCGCTTTTCCTGCAGGCAAAGATTGATACTGCGCGGTTTTACATGGCGCGCATTTTGCCACGTACGGAGTCTCTGAAAATCAGCATGCTGGCTGGGCCGGAAACCCTGTCCTCGTTGAGCGACGAGCAGTTTTTTATGGCGTGAGTGTTAAAGGGTGCTTGAGAGGTGCCTTAAACGGCACCTCTCAAGCGTTTTAACGGCGCAGTTTGCCTGCCAGCGCCATCATTCCCTCGAAAAACTTCTCCGGGAACCAGCGTTTCTGGCGCCAGCTTTTGCGGGCGGCATTGTGCGGGATCACCAGGAATTGTCGTTTTTCTACGGCTTTGAGAATTACCGTGGCGATCTGTTCTGCGGTCATGTCGTTATTGCTGAGCATGCGTTCAAAGCGGGCTCGGGTTACCGGGTCCGGTGTGCGCAATGATTCGCCCAGATTGGTGCGAAAGAAGGATGGGCATACCAGCGTCACATGGATATTGAGCGGCGCCAGCTCGCTGCGCAGGGTTTCCGACAGGCTGACAACACCAGCTTTGGCGACGTTGTAGCTGGCCATTCCCGGTGGAGGCGTCAAGCCGGCCATGGAGGCAATATTCACCAGATGACCCTGACCCACCCGTTTCATCTCGGTAATAGCGGCACGGCTGCCGCGTACTACCCCCATCAGGTTGATATCCAGCAGCCACTGCCAGTCATCCTCACCAATTGCCTCGAACAGCCCGGCGCCCGCGACCCCGGCGTTATTAACCATCACATCCAGACGGCCCCAGCGACGGACGACCCGCTGTACGGCATTACGCAGGTCCTTGTCGCGACGGACATCGCAGAGGGTGAACATGCTGTCGATACCCTGTTCTGCGAGTCCCTGACGGGCTTCCTCTCCGCGTTGTTCATGGATGTCAGCAATGGCCACACGGTAGCCATGGGCGCCAGCCTCACGGGCCAGCGCCAGCCCCAGGCCACTGGCTCCGCCGGTAATCAGTATTGTTTTGTGGTCAGCCAACTGCGTTCCTCGGGGCTGGCGAGTCAAGGGTCGAGAGTGTGCCGCATGGGCCCCTGACAGGCAAAGTATGACGGGTCAAAATTAATAGCATGATGGCCCAAAAATATTTGTGTACAAGTGTTGACTTAAATCCTGTCGGGGCATATTGTGTACACATGTTCACAACATTGCAGCAAGGAGAAACACCATGCAAAACCTCAAGGCAAAAACGATTGGCCGGGATCTGGTGGAGTTGGCTGTGTTGTTCGTCGCACTGGTGGCTCTGATGGTATTGCTTCAGGGCGAGCCGAACTTCCTTCGCATTCCGTTGATGCTGGGTCTGGCGCTGGCCATCCCTTCTGTTGCCAGTGCGGCGGTGAAGCTGGGTCGAGACCTGAAAGGTGATGACCATAACGATTACCAGCACCATGCCTGATAACCTATCGGGGGCGGCCCTCAGGCCGCTCCTTCGGTGGTGCTCTGGGCGGCATTCTTCTGAGCCATCTGTTCCGGCGGCAGGGTCAGAATCTGTTCTTCCCCCTCGCTGACGCCGACAATGACAGCTCCCACGCTGTCCCCCCAGATATTCACCGCTGTTCTTGCCATATCCAGTAGTCGGTCGGTCACCAGAATCAGGCCAATGGCCTCTGCGGGCAGCCCGACAGTGGTCAAAATCAAGGTAATTGCTACCAGACTGGCGGAGGGAATCCCGGCTACGCCGATGGATGTCAGGATTGCGATGACCACGATTAAGCCCTGACTGGCCAAACTCAAGTCCAGTCCGTAAGCCTGAGCGATAAATAATACGGCGGCGCATTCATACAGCGCGGTGCCGTCCATATTAACGGTGGCACCCAAAGGCAGGACAAAACTTGCCGTTCGTTTTGATACCCCGGCACGTTGCTCCACGCACTCCATAGTGAGGGGCAGGGTGGCGGAGGAACTGGCACTGGAGAATGCGGTTAGCAGGGCAGGCGTCATGGCCTTGATATGCCGCCCTGGTGACCGTCGCGCTATGAGTCGTATCAGGATCGGTAACACCACAAACGCATGTACGGCGAGGGCCAACAGCACGGCAAAGAAAAACCAGGCCAGCGGTGCGATGGCGTCATAGCCGGTTTGCGTCACAGTGCGGGCGATAAGCGCATACACCCCCAAGGGGGCAAAACGGATGATGAACAGGGTGACTGCCACCATGGTGTCATAAAAGCCATGAGTCACCTGCTTCAGGGTCTCCGCCGCCGTGCCGGTTTGGGTTCTCAAAAACATACCGAACAGAATAGAAAAGACGATCAGGCCGAGCAGCTGGCCCTGAGCGGCGGCGGCGACAATATTGGATGGAAAAATTTGCAGAATAATACCGGCAAAGTCACCGGTGCTGCGCTCTGCCATGCTGGCAACAACGGCATCGGTATTGGCGGCGAGACCAAGGCGCTCACCGGCGGGGG
>PGZG01000125.1 GCA_002840115.1 Gammaproteobacteria bacterium HGW-Gammaproteobacteria-14
TCCCAGGCGTTTAACAAAGACCTGTCGGCGGTTCGCAATCACCTGATGGAAATGGGTGGGTTGGTGGAAAAGCAGGTTGGTGATGCTGTGCAGGCATTGCTGCAGGCGGATTCCGAGTTGGCCGAGATCGTGATTGCCAACGATGATCGCGTTGACGAACTGGAAATGAAAATTGACGAGGAATGCTCACGCATTCTGGTGTTGCGGCAGCCTGCAGCGTCGGATTTGCGCATGATCATTGCGGTGTCGAAAGCGGTTGCTGATCTGGAGCGGGTAGGTGACGAAGCCACCAAGGTTGCCCGCATGGCGCTGCAGCTAGCGGAAGAGGGTGAGTCCCCCCGTGGTTATGTGGAAGTGCGTCATATCGGCACCCATGTACGCCGCATGCTGCATGATGCACTGGATGCCTTCGCCCGTTTTGATGTGGAGCGTGCGGTAGAGGTTGCTGCGGAAGATAACGAGGTGGATCTGGAATATCGCTCCGCCATGCGTGCGCTGGTGACCTTTATGATGGAAGATCCGCGTTCGATCTCCCGCGTGCTGAATGTGATCTGGACCCTGCGCTCCCTGGAGCGGGTTGGCGATCATGCCCGCAACATTTGTGAGCAGGTGGTGTATCTGGTGCGCGGCAAGGATGTGCGCCATATCTCTGCCGAGCAGATGCAGGCGGAAATTCGCAAGCCACGTTAATATCGATAAAAGCCGACACTTGTCGGCTTTTGTTACTTTCTATATATTCGCATATACGAATATTGGCATATAAAGGCCCGCCATGCTGACACCCGTATCGTTATGCCGTTGCCTCGGGGATGAAACCCGTCTGCAAATCGTTCTGATGCTCGCTCAGCAGACAGAGCTGTGCGTATGCGATCTGGTGGATTCTTTGGCCGTGCCGCAACCCACCGCGTCTCGACATCTGGCCAAGCTGCGTGACGCCGGGCTGCTAATGGATCGTCGGCAAGGTCAGTGGATCTACTACCGTCTGTCTGACCAGTTGCCGCCATGGGCCAGAGACTGCATCGCAGCCTTGAGTGAGCCTGGCAAGACGCTCTACAAGCGCACCTTGCAACGTGCGGCTTGCTGCTAAAACTGAAATCGCCAAATCTGCGAGATAACAATGGACACACCCATCAAGCTACTTTTTTTATGTACCGGTAACTCCTGCCGGTCGATTATCGGTGAAGCGCTTGCCAATCATCTCGGCCAAGGCCGACTACTTGCATACAGCGCAGGCAGCCAACCCACTGGCAAAGTGAATGCCCATGCGCTGGAAGTATTAGCGCGCCACGGAGTGACGCCGGAAGATCCCAGATCCCAGTCCTGGGATGAATTCGAGCAGGTGCCACTGGATCTGGTGATTACGGTGTGTGCCAGCGCCGCCGGAGAAACCTGTCCGATCTGGTTCGGTGAGGCACCGAAAGTGCATTGGGGTGTGGAAGATCCGGCCCATGTGGTCGGCGATCAAGCCACCATTGATGCCGCTTTTGAAAAAACCTACCAGGAAATGCATCAACGTTTGAGCGCTATGCTGGCGCTGCCCCTGGAAACACTGGATCAGCAGCAATTAAAAAACGCGCTGGTTGCCATTCATCAAGCGGCGGAGTAAGTCATGGGTTTGTTTGAACGCTATCTGACGGTTTGGGTTGCCCTGTGCATCACCACGGGTGTCGGGCTTGGCCTGCTAATCCCGGATGTGTTTGCGGTGATTGCCGGCATTGAATATGCGCACGTCAACCTGGTGGTGGCGGTGCTGATTTGGGCGATGATTTTCCCGATGATGGTGCAAGTGGATTTCACCGCCATCAAGGAAATCCGCAAACAGCCACAGGGTATCTGGCTGACCCTAGTGATTAACTGGCTGGTAAAGCCTTTTACCATGGCCCTGCTGGGCTATGTATTCTTCCGCATCCTGTTTGTCGATCTGGTGGACCCGGCCAGCGCCACGGAATATATCGCAGGTATGATTCTGTTGGGCGTGGCGCCGTGTACCGCGATGGTATTTGTCTGGTCACAGCTGACCAAGGGCGATCCGAACTACACCCTGGTTCAGGTTTCCATTAACGACATTATTATGATTTTTGCCTTTGCACCGATTGCAGCGGTGTTGCTGGGCATTAGCGATATCACCGTTCCCTGGGAAACCTTGCTGCTATCTGTCGTGCTCTATGTGGTGCTGCCACTGGTGGCGGGCGTACTGGTGCGCCAGCGGATTATGGCGGCTGGTGGAAGCGCAGAGCTGAATAATTTTATTGCGCATGTAAAACCATTCTCAATGATCGGGTTGTTGCTGACGGTTGTCCTGCTGTTTGGATTCCAGGCGGGCACCATTATCAGTGATCCATTTATTATCTTGCTGATTGCCATTCCGTTGATTATTCAAGGCTACGGTATTTTTGCACTGGCCTATGGCACTGCGAAATTCATGAAGCTACCCCATCGCATAGCCGCCCCGGCCGGCCTGATTGGTACTTCTAACTTTTTTGAGCTGGCCGTGGCCGTGGCCATTTCCCTATTTGGTCTGCATTCCGGCGCGGCACTGGCCACTGTGGTCGGCGTATTGGTGGAAGTGCCCGTCATGCTAACGCTAGTGGCGTTGGCGAACCGTACTCGCCACTGGTTCCCGAACAATGGGTGATATGTTGATGAATGCCTTTCCCGCTCTCGAAGAAACTCACTTTCGTACGCTGGAGCAACAGCGTCTTGAACCTGCGCAACGTGCCGATCATCCGCCCCGGATTTTGCTGTTGTATGGCTCCCTGCGAAAACGTTCCTTTAGTCGGTTAGTCGTTGAAGAAAGCGCGCGCCTGCTGGAAAAAATGGGTTGTGATATTCGCATCTTTGACCCTGCAGGACTGCCGCTGCCGGATGCGGAAGATGCTACTCACCCTAAAGTTACCGAACTGCGCGAGCTGGTGACCTGGAGCGAAGGCATGGTCTGGTGCTCGCCGGAACGTCATGGTGCCATGACCGGTATTATGAAGGCGCAAATCGACTGGATTCCTTTATCCCTTGGTGCTGTGCGACCAACCCAGGGTAAAACTCTGGCAGTGATGCAAGTGTGCGGCGGCTCGCAATCCTTTAATGCGGTAAACCAGTTGCGCATTCTGGGCCGCTGGATGCGCATGATCACCATCCCGAACCAGTCCTCCGTGGCCAAGGCGTTTCTCGAATTCGACGAAAACGATCGCATGAAACCGTCCGGTTATTACGACCGCATCGTTGATGTGATGGAAGAGCTGGTCAAATTCACCTGGCTAACCCGCGACCGCTCGGCATACCTCACCGACCGTTACTCCGAACGCAAAGAAAGCGCCGAAGAGTTAATGAAGCGAGTTAACCAGAAAAGCCTGTAGGCTGTTCTTATAGAATCAGCGTCACCACACCCAGTGCAATAAACAACACTGCACTGATCCGGTGAGCCCATTGTTCAAACGTCGGGTTGCGTACTCGGTTGCCCAGCCAGATCACCGGCACATTCGCCGCCAGCATCCCCAGCGTAGTGCCGAACAGCACTGCTAAAAAAGCTTCGGGGAAACGCGCTGCCAACGCCACGGTGGCCACCTGCGTCTTGTCGCCAATCTCGGCCAGAAAGAACAGCACCAGCGATGCCATAAAGGGCCCCCAGCGCCGACTATCAATGGCGTCATCATCCTTGTCCGGAATCAGCATCCAGATACCCAGCGCAATAAAGCTGGCGGCCAGTAGCCACTGCAACCAGTTACCGGGAATCCACTCGGCAAGCCAGATACCCAGCCAGGCAGACAAACCATGGTTGACCAGTGTGGCGACGGTAATGCCGGCCAGAATCGGCCAGTGCACGCGATAGCGGCAGGCCAGGGCAAACGCCAGCAATTGGGTCTTGTCGCCAATTTCGCCAAGGGCAACCAGCGACAGCGAGGTGAGAAAAGCTTCCATGGAATATCTCCGGCGGGACAGGGACACGAGACGCCGCACCCGTCCCGCCTGGGAGGTGCAGTGTCTCGGGTCTCGTCGGTCTCCGCGGAGCGGAGATGCGGCCGCCATGCACGAATGCAAGTTTGTTGACGACCGCCAGCGTCGGGGCTGTAACTACTCCCCCAAGGACGGCGCTATGTTAGGTACTCGACCCGATCCGGGCAAGTGCTATCCTGTGCCCTCGCCCGAGGAGCCACACCATGACCGACGACCGCCTGCTGGATATCGAAACCACCATCGCTTATCAGGATGACCTGCTTAATGCCCTGAACCGCACGGTGGCCGATCAGGCAATGCGCATTGATATGCTCGAAAAACAACTCAAGCACGCCAGCGAGCAACTACAGCAAATCGCCGAACTGCTTGTGTCCATGGATATCGTTGACGAGAAGCCACCGCATTACTGATGGAGCCGCAGTCGTCACGGAGCTGATATTTTGTACAGTATAAGCGGCCCGCCACCACCAGCCGCTGCTTTTTCACAGCGTGTAAGCTTGGGCTTACATGCGGAGCGTTGATTTTACTGGATAATCCCCGAAGCTTTACCACAGATGGCGGAGATAGATAGCGCGCTGTCTTTTTGCGATAGTGCAGCGCGCTATCTAATTGCTGTTATGCCTTTTAGTAACCAACAAGAAATCTAGCGAATATGGACAGTGAAAAAGCACTTATTAACAACCTTATAGAAGAGGGGCAGAAGTTTTCTTGGTCCAACTTCTGCCAACCTGACAGAAGCTACCCTGGTCAGTACGGAGGAACGGATACGCCAGAGTGGCTCGCTTGGAAAACAAGATCTCGTAATGCTGTCGACCGAATTTGTAAAGAGTCATCGCCTGCGCGAGCTCTCGCGGCAAAGGGTGTGTCGGCTCGTACTCAGGGAAATGGCCCGGACAAGTTCGAATCTGCTAAATCCAATCTATTGAAGGCTCTTGAACTTACTCGGGCAGCACTAGAATCTGACGTATACGGTGAACTGGCTGGGCCCGCTACAACACATCGTTCAGCATCTTTGTCTAATAAGGTCTTTGTTGTCCATGGGCATGACTCTGAGTTAAAAACTGACATCGAAAGGTTCTTGCACGAAATTGGCTTGGAACCAGTAGTTTTGCATCGTCAAGTAGATGAGGGTGCAACAATAATTGAGAAGTTCGAAAAGCATGCAGATGTAGGTTATGCGTTTATCTTGCTCACACCCGACGAAGTTGCTTGCACTGTTAGCCAATTAGATCTTCCAGAGAAAGAAAGGGACTTTGAAAAACGAGCAAGACCAAACGTGATATTCGAATTTGGGTATTTTGTCGGGAGGCTTGGACGGTCACGGGTGTGTTGTTTGCACAAAGGTGAAGTCGCAATCCCAAGTGATTTGGGAGGTCTTGTGTACAAGAAGGTTGGCGGCTCTATAGATGATCAAGCGTACAGTATCATTCGTGAGCTCAAGGCGGCTGGCTACGATGTGCGCATTTAGGCATAACAAGGTCATGAAATTGACCTCTGTAGTTCCCCCGATTTAGTGGACACCTTCTCCTAACCGAGGAGGTGTAGAAATGCCGAAGTACAACAATCCGAGAAAGACGTGGCGGTACGCAGACGAGTTCAAGATCCGCGCCGTTGAGAT
>PGZG01000126.1 GCA_002840115.1 Gammaproteobacteria bacterium HGW-Gammaproteobacteria-14
TCACGCTGGATTGGTACAGGCTCAGGTCCCGATCCACCAACGTAGGCACTTCGTTGTAAGGGTTGAAATGAGCCAGATCCTCCGGCTTATCGTGTTCTTCCACATCCACGATATCGACAGTCACCCCTTTTTCCGCCAGCACAATGCGGACACGGTGGCTGTAGTGATCACGGGGGTTGGAGAAAAAGGTCATCGAAGATCGTCTGGTCACGACACCCATTTTACGAGGCTCTCCTGCTATTGCTGTAAAGACAGAAGCAGGATAGCCGCATGCAGCTACCCTGCTTCACGTTTTGCTGTGCTGTCACAGCGTGTTCAGTGTACGTCTTTCCAGTATTCCTTTTTCAGGAAATAGGCCGGCCAGAACATAATGAACAGAAATATCAGCACATACACGCCCAAACGCTCACGCTCCAGACGCATCGGCTCCGCCGCATAGGTGAGGAAGTTGGTCAGATCGGCCATTTCCTCACGGAAAGCCTCTTCTCCAAGCTCCTTCTCAAGGCTTGCCATGACATGCGGCATACCAACCAGAGGGAACACCCGGTTGTTGTAACCATAGGGGCGGCTCTCATCTTCGTAGAAGTTTATCAGATAAGAGTAGAGCCAGTCCGAAGTCCGCAGACGAGCGGTCAGGGTCAGATCCGGCGGTGCCGCACCAAACCACTGTTCCGCCAGCTTCGGATCCATCGCATTCAGCATAGGATCACCGATACGCTCGGAGGTGAAGTTCAGGTTTTCCATGGTCATGTCATGAGGAATACCCAGATCATCCGCCATACGCTCATAGCGGAGATACTTCAGGGAGTGACAACCCATGCAATAATTAACAAACAGTTTGGCGCCATTCTGCAGGGATACGCGATCCTTCAGATTGATCGGCGCACTCTCCACATGTTCGTTATAGCCACCGGCAGCAAACGCCAGCGCTGGCAGGCAGAACAGGATTACCGCTAGCCTTTTCATCAGTGACCTCCCATGGTGACGCGCTCAGGCACCGGCTTCGAGGTTTCAAAACGGTGTGCAAACGGCAACACCACCAGGAAATAAGCGAAGTAATAGAGGGTGCCGATTTGCGCGATGGCCGTTTTTAGCGGCGAGCCTGGTTGGGTACCGAGGTAACCCAGCACCAGGAAGTCAATCGCGAAGATCACCATGGCCACCTTGCTGATCCAACCCTTGTAACGGATGGATTTCACGGGGTGACGATCCAGCCAAGGCACAACGAACAGAATCGCAATGGCGCCGCCCATCGCGAACAGCCCCCAGGTCTTGGCATCAAAGATGAAGTCCAGGGTGGTAGCACGGAGCATTGCGTAGTACGGACCGTAGTACCAGACCGGGGCGATATGATCCGGCGTTTTCAGCGGGTTAGCCGGCTCAAAGTTCGGCCGCTCAATGAAGTAGCCGCCACCATCCGGGAAGAAGAACACGATCACCGCGAACACCGCCAGGAAGACAATAATCCCGGCCAGATCTTTCACCGTGTAGTACGGGTGGAACGGAATGCCATCAACCGGAATACCGTTTTCATCCTTGTTCTTCTTGATCTCAACGCCGTCCGGGTTGTTTGAGCCAACTTCGTGCAGCGCCAGAATATGCAACACCACCAACGCCAACAGGACGATCGGGATCAGCACCACATGCAGGGCGAAGAACTTGTTCACCGTAGCATCCGACAGCAAATAGTCACCGCGCACCCAAGTGGCGATAGCCTCACCGATATCCTTGGCCTCTTTGGCATCAATAAACGGAATGATGTCGTAGGGCACAGCACCCACCAGCGACACGATTACCTGCGCCCCCCAGTAGGACATGTTGCCCCAGGGCAGTACATAACCGAGGAAACCTTCAGCCATCAATGCCAGATAAATCAGCATGCCGAAGATCCACACCAGTTCCCGCGGCGGCTTGTAAGAGCCATACATCAAACCACGGAACATGTGCATGTAGACCACAGCAAAAAACATCGATGCGCCAACCGCATGCATATAACGGATCAACCATCCGTACTGCACGTCGCGCATAATGTATTCAACAGAGTCAAAAGCATCGGTGGGCGAATAGAACATGGTCAGCCAGATACCGGTAAGCAGCTGGTTAACCAGTACCACGATGGAGAAAACCCCAAAGTAGTACATAAAGTTAAAGTTCTTCGGCGCGTAATACTCCGACATGTGTTTCTTGAATGCGTTAACTACCGGCAGGCGGGCATCAACCCAATCAACGGTGCGATTCAGCAGGCCCATCATGCGCTGGTCTCCCCTTCTTCAGAACCGATAATGACCACCGCATCACTCATATACGAATGGGGCGGCACCACCATATTGGTCGGCGCAGGTACGCCGGAGTACACACGACCGGCAAAGTCGAAACGGGAACCATGGCACGGGCAGTAGAAACCACCGTACTCCAGGCCCACTTCCACGGTCGGATTCGGGTTATAGGTCGGCGAACAACCCAGGTGCGTACAAGTACCGATCAGCACCAGCATCTCAGGACGAATCGAGCGATGGCTGTTGCGCGCATACTCAGGCTGCTGATCCACAGCAGATTCCGGATCACGCAACTCACCTTCGACCTTCTTCAGCCCCTCCAGCATGGTGTCGGTGCGACGCACCACCCATACCGGCTGTCCGCGCCATTCGCGTACCACGCGCTGGCCCGGCTCAAGCTTGCTGATATCTACGGATACCGGTGCACCGGCATTCTTTGCCCGGGCACTAGGCTGCCAGGACTTCACAAAGGGCACTGCAAGTGCAGCTGCACCCACCGCTCCGACCCCACTGGTCAGACCGATCAGAAGGGTGCGGCGGCTGGTGTTTACGCCGTCATTACTCATTGAGATTTACTCCCCTTGGATCCCACGCCCGGGGCGATCCAGGCAATTCGAAGACGTCTTCGTAACGGGTGGTCGGCGATGCATCCCGCTCCGTGAAGAACAGGTCAGCATCTGCCGTTTGAGGCGTCGCGAATGGTAAAGAAAAAGACCACACGTGACAACCGGGATTAGTGTGCAATGAGAGGATATATAGTGCCGTGAAGCCATAAAAAAAGCCCGGCAAAACCGGGCTTTTTTCTGGGCCGAGACCCCAAAACAGCAATCGTATCAGCGCTTGGAGAACTGCGGACGACGACGTGCTTTGTGAAGACCAATCTTTTTCCGCTCAACTTCACGCGCATCACGGGTAACAAAACCGGCGCGACGCAGGGTGGAACGCAGTGTTTCGTCATACTCCATCAAGGCACGGGTAATACCGTGACGAATGGCACCGGCCTGGCCGGTGGTGCCGCCGCCTTTGACGGTTACATTGATGTCGAAACGATCCGCCGCTTCAATCAGCTCAAGCGGCTGACGAACCACCATACGGGCGGTTTCACGACCGAAGTACTGATCCAAAGAGCGACCATTGATGGTGATTGCACCACTGCCTGGACGAATAAAGACGCGGGCCGCAGAGGTTTTGCGACGACCGGTACCGTAGTTAGCTGCTGCAGTTGCCATGTGATCTCAATCCTCAGATATTCAGCGGCTGCGGCTGTTGAGCCGTATGCGGATGTTCATTACCGGCGTAAACCTTCAGCTTACGCAGCATTTCGCGACCCAGTGGGTTACGCGGCATCATACCCTTCACCGCCAACTCGATGGCCATTTCCGGCTTACGGTCGATCAGCTTTTCAAAGGTGATGGACTTCATACCACCGATGTAACCGGTGTGGTGGTAATACACCTTGTCACCGGCTTTCTTGCCAGTCACAGCAACTTTCTCAGCGTTAACGATAACGATGTAGTCACCGGTATCAACGTGAGGGGTGTATTCCGGCTTGTGCTTGCCACGAAGGCGGGTAGCTACTTCGCTGGCCAGACGACCAAGGGTCTTGCCGGCAGCGTCTACCACATACCAGTCGCGCTTGACGGTCTCTGAGGTCGCGTTGAAGGTTTTCATGGAATTCTTGTCCCAAATCAAACAGTTACGGGGTAATCTGGCCACTCGGCGAGAATCCCGCCAGAGAAAGAGCGCGAAGTCTACCGAAACGCACAGGCCAAAACAAGCGATTTACCGGCGTCACGATGCACCTGCGGCAGGTAAAAAGCCGCGCCGGGTGTAGCCACCATGGAAGCCAAACGGCACATGGTGCTGTAACGGTATCCGCGCCACCTCCGGCAGCCCCTCTTCACGGGCATCCAGCAACACAACGTCACTGCGATGGCGGGAGGCATCATACACCACACAGCATAAATAGCCGTCACCCTCCGCCTCTCCCTCTGGCACAAACACGGCTTCGGAAGTAAACCGGCCAGCGCCGAAATCGTGCAGGGTCAAGGCTCCGCTCTTATTGTCGTAACGCTGAATGGCATTAAAGAAGCCATTGGTGCCGTTATCCGCAATAGCGGCACTAAACAGGAAGCGGGTGGGCTGGCCGCTGTAGCGCAAATCCCACTGGGGGAACTCGCCGCTACAGGCAAACGGCAGCGGCTCCGCCCGATGGCTGCCATCCTCCAGATTCAGGGTATAGCGCCAGGGCACACCGCCCTGCTCGTTTTCCGCATGAAAAATATCGCTCAGCACTTCATTCACCTGAAAGTCTTCAAACCGCATCAGGTCAATCACCAGCTGATTGCCCTCCTGCCAGGCATTACCGAAGTGGAACACCACAAAGGGGTCCAGCGGGATGCGCCGAACCAGCTTCAAGGTGCTGGCCTCAACAATCAGCGCCTCCATACCCCAGTCCGGGTTATAGCGCACACAATCATTGAAGGCCTTCCAGCCGGACAAAAAGGGTAGCGGGTTTTTAAACCCTACAGGGTGAACGAAGTACACCAGATAATCCCCGGCGAAGGCGCTGTCATGGACAAACGCGGCCACCTTTACCGGAATACCGGCCTTCGCCACCATCTCTCCTTCAGGATTGATCCGGTAAATATTGATCTGCGGCCCTTTGGCGCCGACCCCCAAACCATGGTTGTAGTAATAGCCCGAGCGGGGATCCACCTTGCCATGGGCACTGAACGGATCCCGGAAAGTCAGGCCGCCGTTGTAGTTGAACTCGCCGATAGTCTCCAGCGTCACCGGGTCCACCTGCCAGGGACGACCACCCTCCCACAGGGCCAGCAACCGATTGCCGTGCCACACCAAGCTGGTATTAGCCGCGTTGGCTGGTAGCCGACCAATATTTTTCAACACACCGCCGGGGGCATTGTGGCCGAAGCTGCGGTAGACGATTTTTCCCGCTGCTGTCTCCGCCAGATATTTTGGCGTCCGCACATAGCGGTTACGGTACCAAACACCATCCTCGGTAAAGGTGATGCCATGAAGCATGCCATCACCATCAAACCAGTGACCAAACACCTGATCACCGAGTCGATTGCGGCCCGGGCCAATGCGAAAAAAAGTGCCGCGCACGCTCGGCGGAATCCCCCCCTGAATCTCGCTGGCGGGCACCCGGTAATCCAGCTCCTGCTCCAACGCCTCAAACCCGCCGACATGGGCAAGCCTGGGGTTCTTCCAATGCACTCCGGGGAT
>PGZG01000127.1 GCA_002840115.1 Gammaproteobacteria bacterium HGW-Gammaproteobacteria-14
ACGAACGCTGGGCATCGCTGCCATCGGGTTGGGCATGGCCACTGCAATCGGTCTGGCGCAGGTATTAGCCTTGATTCCCGGCACATCTCGTAGTGGCATCACTATAACCGCGGCGCTATTGCTGGGGTTGCGTCGCGATGATGCGGCGCATTTTTCATTTTTGCTTTCGATTCCGGTGATTCTTGGTGCGCTCGTGCTGATGGTCAAAGACCTTGCAGGCGTAGAGCAGATCTATTCCCTTCTGCAGTTGTTAGTGGCGATGTTGGTCTCCGGTGTGGTGGCCTATTTGACGATTGCTTTCTTTGTCCGTCTGGTGACCCGTGTGGGGATGCTACCGTTTGTGGTCTATCGGCTGACACTGGGTCTCATACTGGTGTTGTTTTTCCTGTGAGCGAGACACTCACTGACGGCAAAATTGCCTGCTTGCCGGATACTCCTGAGGTCGGTGGTGTTTCGGTGCGGGATGAGTCCGAAGCCGTTGCCAAAGGTTGTGAGCTGATTCTGGGGTATCGGCAGCAGCGTCTGTGCGTATGGCACCCCGGCGGTCATGAGAGCCCGGTTTCCGTGGACTTTGGCTATGGTTCCCTGAATGGTTCTCAGGGGCATGGCGCTCTGGGTTACCGGCTGGCAGCGGACCGGGTGCGTCATGAACGTGTGGTGCGTGCTGTCGGGAAATGCCCGGAGCAGGGACGACTGGTAGACGCCACCGCTGGACTGGGTCGGGACTCCGCGTTACTGGCGGCAGCGGGCTGGCAAGTGGTTATGCTTGAACGGCAGCCGGTTTTGCAGGCATTGCTCCGCGACGGGCTGTCCCGGGCCGGTGATTTTGCGACACGCATGACACTGGAGGCAGGGGATAGTCGAGATTGGCTAGTTGGGCACCCGGACAGCATGGATGTGGTGTATCTGGATCCGATGTTTCCGCAGCGCAGCAAAAGTGCGGCTATCAAGAAAGAATTGCTCTGGGTGCAGCAACTGTGTTCCGTCGACTCGCAGCAGGATGAGCAGGTATTGCTGTCCGCGGGGCTGGTATGTGCCCGGCGTCGTGTAGTGGTGAAACGTCCGCTGCGGGCTCCGCCATTGGCCGGTGTTGCACCGGCATCCTCACTCACCGGTAAAACCGTGCGGTTTGATATTTATCCCAAGTAGCGGTTCAGAGTTCCATCAAGGGGGACTGTCAGCGGCTTCTTGCAAGGTTAAGGGCAGTCGGGTAATGCGCAGAATAGCCTGATTGATATCGGCGCTGAGAATCCGTCCCGCTTCGTTGTCCAGTGACTCCAGACGTTCATCAAAGACCAGTTTTTCGTCGTCGCCGACTTTGACCAGATTATGATGGTGCAACTGGGCAATAAAGTTGCGCAGTACGTTGCGGTCAAAAAATTCTGGTGAATTAAACTCATGGAGCAGGGACAGTCGTTGGGCGGTTTGATGGGCCAGTTCCTCCAATCGTTCTCGCGGTAACACGCCGCTACCATGTTGTACCAGCACCCGAATGGTCAGGGAGAAACGCTCCAAAGCTTGCAGTACGGTTTGTCCGAGGTGATTGAGCAAATCCGCTTCCATCGTGTGCAGCGGTGCACCGCTGAGGCAGTCGCCATCACGACTGATCAGGTTCTGTTCAATCATGACGGCAATGGTGCTGTCGGTGACGGCTTCCAGCTCTCGTCCGGCATTCCAGGGCAGGTAGTACTCAGTACGGAAAAACGGATATAGCAAATTCACCAGCCGGTAGAGCTGGGACAGTTTAATGCTACGGGCATTGGTAAACAGTGCGCTGATCAATCCCGGCAAAATAAACAGGTGCAGGCTGTTATTGCGGATATAGGTCATTTGCAGGGCGGTGATCGGATCACTGCTGATCAGGGTGCCGAGGGGGTGATCAATGCGGCGAATGAATTCCTGCTCAATGCCGTATTGAATAATGGCTTCCGGATCCTGTTGGGCAATGGCGGAGTCATCACTGAACCGGGCGTTTTGTAGCAAGGTGAGGTACAGCCCCAGCTGCCGCCGTAGTTGTTCTTCATCCATGGTGTGTTTGGGGGTGGCCAAAATGGCAAGGCTTAGAAGGTTTACCGGGTTCGCTACGGCGGCGCGATTAATACGGGTTACCACTTCGTCACCGAGTTCGTTAACGACGTTTTTGAACCATTCCGGGGTTTGCTCAGGCAGTTCATGGCTTTGGCGCCACTGGGGTGCCTGCTGATCAAGAAAATCAGCAAGCATAATGGGTTCGGCAAAATTCACATGAACCTCGCCGAAATGGCTACGCAGTAATGATACAGATGAGCTGATCAGGCCGAATAGCGACTCTTTTTTCTTCTCACTGCCATGCATTTCGCCGATATAAGAGCGTGCTTCAATCACTTTCTCATAGCCAATATAGACGGGTACAAAGGCAATGGGCTTGCTGGAGTCACGAATGAAGCTGCGCAGGGTCATGGCCAGCATGCCGGTTTTGGGTTGTAGCATACGACCAGAACGACTACGGCCACCTTCGACGAAATACTCCACGGAGAAGCCGCGGGTCAGCATGGTATGCATATACTCGTTAAATACGGCGGCATAGAGGCGGTTACCTTTGAAGGTGCGCCGCATAAAGAAGGCGCCACCTCGACGCAGAATGCTACCGACAACCGGCATGTTCAAGTTAATGCCTGCAGCAATGTGCGGTGTCACCAGGTTATTACGATAGACCACGAAAGAAAGCAGCAGATAGTCAATATGGCTGCGGTGGCAGGGGACATACACCACTTCGTGATCGCGAGCCACCTTGCGGAGTTTGTCGACGTTATACAGACGAATGCCATCATATAGGCGGTTCCACACCCAGTTCAGCAATACTTCGAGAAAGCGAATCACCGTGTAGGAGTAGTCTGCGGCAATTTCCCGGGCATAGCTGCGGGCTCGGGCGCGGATCTTATCCGCCGGCAGGCCTTCTTCTTCGGCGGTGGCAGCAATGGCGTCTTTCACTGAAGCGGTTTCTACCAGTGTGTTGACCAGAATCCGGCGGTGGGACAAATCCGGGCCAATAATCGCTTCTTGCTGACGGCGAAAGTGAACCCGCAGGACTCGCTGGGCTTTGCGTGAAACCCGGGCATTTTCGGGATTCTCGTCAACCAGTTGTCGTAACGACATTACCGGGCTGAACTGGATCAATAGCTGACGGCCCTGGGTGAGAACAATGATCAATTTTTTCAAAAAGCCGGGGGATGACCAGTTATCAGAGAAGACGATACGCCACAGCGAGTTTTCCTTTTCCGGGCGTCGTCCCCAAAACACCGATACCGGTATCAGTTGAATATCCAGAGAGGGGTCGTCACGCAGCGCGGCGATCAGTTTGTCCAGCCGCTGTGAGTTGGCGCCCACCCGCTCTCGGCCAAATAGGGGTCTGCGGTAAACGGCAAAGCTGGCACGCCGCAGGTGCTGTTTGCCGACATCTACCCCGACCATGGGTGAAGGCAGCTTCATGCGCCGGGCTTCTCGCTCCACTACCAGTATGTCGCTCATGGAGGCATCGCGCAGTACATAGACCACCGGGTGCCTGTCGGAAAGTCCGAGAGCATCAAGGTCATCCAGCTGCTCTGTGGAGCGGGTATAGAGATTGAGGATCAAACGGGCGATGGCGAAAACCAGCCTATCCAGACCAAGCCAGGGGCTCATGGGCACTCGAAGTCAGTGAAAACAGAGTGAAATTGTAAACAAGGGCAGCCAACAAGGACAGGAAGCTGACACCGGATGATGGTAGTTTCCCGGCAAGCAAGCTGTTTCAAGATGTAACTCTGTGGTTAAGGGTGGTGCTTTGGAGGTTCAGAGATGCCCTGCATCATGCGGTCGGGCTTACCTATCGGTCAGCCCGACCATAATACGGAATCGCTCTCGAAATAATGGTTGTAACTCGCCCAGAGAAAATAATCGGGGGTTGAACAGCCAGCTTTGCGTGATACCCATAAGGTAGGTGTAGCACAGTATGCCCAGGTTGTCGGCGGTGGCGTCTGTTTTCTGGTTCTTCTCCGGCAGGTCAATGTCTGCCAGTCGGTGGCTGAACATATTGATAATTGCGCGGGTAAGCTGCCGTTCGCGACGGATGGTGCGCGCCATGCTGTCGGTGAACTCGGTTTTATTCAGCAGGATTTCGAATGATTGGCGATACCAGCGGTCTTCGACCAATAATCGAAACCAGGCGTCGACAAAATTATCTATCGCCTGCAGCGGATTTGTTTCCTCGCGAGCCTGGCTGACCAGAGCTTCGAGTGGTTGCTGTGAATAAGCGATAACAGCTTCGTACAATTCATCCTTGTTTTTGAAGTGCCAGTATATGGGGCCGCGACTGTATCCGGCCTCGGTGGCAATCATGGCAAGGGTGGTTTGGGAGTAGCCATTACGGCTAAAGAGTTTCAGTGCCGCTTCAATGACTTTAAGGCGGGTTTTCTCGGCATCTTCTTTGGTTCGTCTCATTGCTTACCTGCCCCGAAAATACGTTGGTGTCCCTCCCCGCAGCGGGGGAGGGCGGGGGAGGTTTCAGAGTTTGCCGGCAGCAGCCATGGCCATAAAGCTGGTGTCGAAACGGAATTTGATATTACCCGCATCGCCCAGCAGCTTGCCATCGGGGAAACTGATGCCAACGAAATCAGCATCCTTGGCGCCTTCGCCCAGCAGACCATGCTGGAATGAAAACTGGCGTACTTCGTCCATCGCGTTAAAAGCCTGTTCGCTTTTGACGAAGGTAACAGCATCCGCTGGCTTCCAGAACATTTTCATGCCAGCCAGTTGGGCTTCATAACCAGCCTGATCCGTAGCGGATGCTTCGCCGAGAAATGCCCGGGCCTGCTGTCCCGCCTCACTATCGCTGGACAGGGTTTCCATCATTTCAAACCAGGCGCCGACCAATGCTTTTCCCAGTGAAGGGTTGGCGGCCAGAGTTGCAGTGTTGACGACCGTGAGGTCTTTGATATGGCCGGGGATCTGACTGGAGTCATAGAGACGCTTGGCGCCAGGCAGAGCAGCCACTTCATCCAGCAACGGGTTCCAGGTAACCACACTGGTAACGTCGCGGGTCTGGAATGCGGCCACAATATCCGCATCGGAGGTATTCACCAACGTTACATCTCTCTCCCGCAGGCCAACACTGTCCAGAGCCTTGGCAAGCAGATAATGAGATACGGACAGCTCGACCAGATGCAGGCTGCTGCCTTTCAAGTCTTTTACCGATTTGGCTTTTTTCGAGACGATGCCGTCATTGCCGTTGGAGTAGTCGCCAACAATCAGCGCTGTGGTATCAATACCACTGGCAGCGGGAATGGACAGGGCGTCCATGCTGGTGGCGACAACGCCATCAAACTGGCCAGCCGTGTACTGGTTGATGGATTCGATATAGTCATTGATCTGAACAATTTCAATTTCAATACCATATTTGTCGCCCCATTTCTTGACGATGCCTTCTTCGTCAGCATACTTCCAGGGAATCCAGCCGGCATAAATGGTCCAGGCGATGGTGAACTTAT
>PGZG01000003.1 GCA_002840115.1 Gammaproteobacteria bacterium HGW-Gammaproteobacteria-14
ACAAGCTGGTTTCGTAACTCCTCGCCGTATATCAATGCGCATCGGGGCCGCACCTTTGTGGTCATGATTTCCGGGGAAGCCATTGAAGAGCCGGGGTTCCATCATATCGTTCACGATCTTGCGCTGCTGAACTCGCTGGGTATCCGGTTGGTACTAGTGCATGGTGCCCGGCAACAGATCTCGGCGCGGTTGCAGGCCCGGGGTATGGAGTCCCGCTTTGAGCACCACACCCGGATTACTGATAGTCAGGCCCTTGAGGCGGTACTGGATGCGGTGGGCGCCATTCGGCTGCGTATTGAAGGCCTGTTCTCCATGGGGCTGGCCAACTCGCCGATGCATAACGCCAGTATTCAGGTGGTGTGCGGCAACTTTGTTATTGCCAAGCCCGTAGGCGTGCGTGCCGGTTTTGATTATCAGCACACCGGTGAGGTGCGCCGGTTACAGGTGGAGGCGGTACAAAAACAATTGGATAGCGGCAACATTGTGTTGCTGTCACCGATTGGCTGCTCACCCACCGGCGAGCTGTTCAACCTGAACTCTGAAGAAGTGGCGTCAACCGCCGCGATAGCCTTGAAGGCCGATAAAATTATTTTTATGGGCGATGTCGCCGGTGTTTCTGATGATCAGGGCCAGTTGTTGCGGGAAATGTCGCCTCAGGAAGCCGGGCAGCTGTTATCTCGGAGTGTCATCGAGCACGACACCACGGAGCGGCAATTAACGGCCGCCTGCCATGCGGCCAGTAATGGTGTCGCCCGTGCGCACCTGATTAATTTCAATGACGATGGCGCTCTGCTCCGCGAGCTGTTTACCCGTGATGGTTGCGGCACTCTGGTTACCAAAGAAATGTATGAGAACGTACGCGGCGCATACATTGAAGATGTTGGCGGTATTCTGGAATTGATCGAGCCGCTGGAAACGGCGGGCGTGCTGGTTCGCCGCTCCCGTGAGTTGCTGGAAAATGAAATCAAGCGGTTTACGATTATTGAACGCGATGGCATGGTGATTGGCTGTGCTGCGTTGTATCCCTTTGCGGATGGCAAAGTCGGCGAGCTGGCCTGTGTGGCGGTGCATCCGCAATATCGCAATAGTAAACGTGGTCGCAAAATGCTTGAGCATATTGAGAAGCGAGCCATTCAGCAGGGCATTGCAGAATTGTTTGTGCTAACAACGCAAACGGCGCACTGGTTCCAGGAGCTCGGTTTCCAGCAATGCTCCGTGGATGATCTGCCCGGCGAAAAGAAATCGTTATATAACTATCAACGTAACTCTAAAGTATTCAGAAAAACTCTCTGAGGTTTGTGATGCCTGACTATCGTTCGAAAACGTCTACCCATGGTCGCAATATGGCGGGTGCCCGGGCGCTATGGCGTGCCACAGGCATGAAAGACGGTGACTTCGGCAAGCCGATTATTGCCATTAGTAACTCGTTCACCCAGTTTGTGCCGGGGCATGTGCACCTTAAAGACATGGGCCAGCTGGTAGCGCGAGAGGTAGAAAAAGCCGGTGGCGTGGCGAAGGAGTTCAATACCATCGCCGTGGATGACGGCATTGCCATGGGCCATGACGGCATGCTGTATTCGCTGCCGAGCCGCGACATTATTGCCGACAGTGTGGAGTACATGGTGAATGCGCATTGCGCCGATGCCATTGTCTGCATTTCTAACTGCGACAAAATTACCCCGGGCATGTTAATGGCGGCGATGCGCCTGAATATTCCGGTGGTGTTTGTTTCCGGTGGCCCAATGGAAGCCGGGAAGACCGTGCTGGGTGATCACAAGCTGGATCTTGTCGATGCCATGGTCGTTGCCGCTGACGATAGCGTGGATGACGCCACGGTGGCGGAATATGAGCGTAGCGCCTGTCCCACCTGCGGATCGTGCTCCGGCATGTTTACGGCTAACTCGATGAACTGCTTGACGGAAGCTTTGGGCCTGTCGCTGCCGGGCAATGGCTCAACTCTGGCAACTCACGCTGATCGTGAGCAGCTGTTTTTGAAAGCCGGTCGCCTGGCGGTAGAGCTGTGCAAGCGTTATTACGAGCAGGGTGATGAGTCTGTTCTGCCCCGCAGCATTGCCAATGTTCATGCCTTTGAAAATGCTATCGCACTGGATATCGCCATGGGCGGGTCCACCAATACGGTATTGCATCTGTTGGCGGCGGCTCAGGAAGGCGAAGTGGATTTCACCATGGCCGATATTGATCGTATGTCGCGCCGGGTGCCCTGCTTGGCAAAAGTAGCTCCGGCAACGCAGAAATACCATATGGAAGATGTGCATCGTGCCGGTGGCGTGATGGCGATTCTTGGTGAGTTGGATCGTGCCGGTTTATTGCATCGCGATAACCCCACCGTACATGCTCCGACCATGGGTGATGCGCTGGATCAGTGGGATATTATGCGCACTACCGATGAGGCGGTGCATAAATTCTTTAGTGCAGGCCCTGCAGGGATTCCAACCCAAACCGCATTTTCGCAGAGCACCCGTTGGCCGTCGCTGGATATGGATCGTGAGAATGGCTGTATCCGTTCGAAAGAGCATGCTTACAGTCAGGACGGTGGTTTGGCAGTGTTGTACGGCAATATTGCCGAG
This sequence comes from Gammaproteobacteria bacterium HGW-Gammaproteobacteria-14, assembly GCA_002840115.1. GTDB lineage: Bacteria > Pseudomonadota > Gammaproteobacteria > Pseudomonadales > Alcanivoracaceae > PGZG01. Next base: position 2,589 of record PGZG01000003.1, read on the forward strand.
CGCGGTTGTATTGTAAAAACTGCCGGGGTGGATGATTCCATTTTGGTCTTTACCGGTCGGGCGCGAATTTTCGAGTCTCAGGATTCGGCGGTGAAGGCGATTTTGGCGGATCAGGTTGTTGCTGGTGATGTGGTAGTGATCCGTTACGAAGGGCCTAAAGGGGGTCCGGGAATGCAGGAAATGCTTTATCCCACCAGTTATCTGAAATCAAAAGGTCTTGGCAAAGTGTGTGCGCTGCTTACGGATGGTCGTTTTTCCGGTGGCACCAGTGGCTTGTCGATTGGTCATGCCTCACCGGAAGCCGCAGAAGGTGGCGCCATTGCGCTGATTGAAGAAGGTGACAGCATTCATATTGATATTCCCAATCGCACCATAGCGGTTGAAGTGTCCGATGAAGAGATGGCTCACCGTCGAGCGAAAATGGAAGCCCGTGGCAAGTTCGCCTGGAAGCCGAAAGAAATGCGTCAGCGTCGTGTTTCCACGGCACTGAAGGCGTATGCGGCGATGACCACCAGTGCCGACCGTGGTGCGGTTCGTGATCTGAAACAGCTTGGTATTGAATAGTCGATACTAGCGGCTACTGAAAGGACATCGTCGTTGCGTAATCGCAACACAGGGAGACAGGGTTGAGTTTGAAAAACAGGTTGATGCCCTATGTGGCGCAGCTGCTGACTAGTCAGCGGCTACGCCGTCTTCATGAGCGTTGGTTTGCCATGCGCCGACGTATACAGGGTAAGCCGCAGGAAGCGGTATTTTATTTTCGTGTGGATGACCCCTACAGCTGGTTGTTGGCGCAGCAGCTATCCACCCTGAGTCGCGATACCGGGTTGCGTATTCGTCCTCGTACCATGCTGCATTTGCCGAAAGAAATGTATCCGGAGCCGGAGTTGCATCGGCAATACAGCATTCAGGATGCAGCGTTGGCTGCGCAGTTACACAATCTGCAGTTCACGGCTGGGCCTGCACCATCCCATAGTGATGCATTCGCCGCCAGTCGGATTCTGTTGGCCCATGAGAATGACCCTGGTTATTTGTCGTTGGCACAAACTCTGAGTCGACATCTATGGAGTGGTGATATTGATGCCATCCATGTGTTGGGCACCCATACGGATGTCATGCCGGAAAAACAGGCCCGCCAACAACTGGAAGCGCGCCGCGATAGTTTTTTGAGCGAGGGCCATTACCTGACAGGCACCCTCCAGTATGGTGGCAGTTGGTATTGGGGGCCGGACCGCATTGATCATCTTTATGAGCGTCTTGCGGCAGAACGTCATGAACCTTTGGCCTTACAAAAGCTGGCCTGGCGACAGCTGCAGTTGCGTCGGCCACCGCGTGCCACCCAGCGAGAAACGTTAGAGTTCTTTTTTTCGTTCCGCAGCCCCTATTCATATCTGGCGCTGGAGCGGGTGCTGGCTCTGACCAAACATTACCAGCTGGATTTACAGATCAGACCGGTGCTGCCCATGGTGATGCGAGGCCTGAGTGTGCCCAAGGCAAAGCGTTTTTATATTCTCCGTGATGCAGCTCGTGAAGCACGTCGGGCTGACGTTCCTTTTGGAAAAATCTGTGACCCGGTGGGGCCAGGGGTGGAGCGTTGCATGGCGATTTGGCCCTTGGCGGAGCGTGATAAAAAGCTGGTTCGGTTTATCAGTGAAGCCACTCGTGCCATCTGGAGTGAGGGTGTTGATGTGGCAACGGATGCCGGGTTAAAGCGGGTTGTCGAGCGCGCCGGTCTTGATTGGGTTGCAGCAAAAACGGCGCTGGGCAATAACAACTGGGTGGCCGCCGCGACTAAAAATCGTGATGACATGGTGGCGGCGGGAAGCTGGGGTGTGCCCACCTTCCGTCTGCGTGACATTACCGTTTGGGGGCAGGACCGTCTGCCGGTTATAGAGAAACTACTGCTTGAGGAAATTCGATCATGACAATTGCCTACTGGTGTGTGTTGGTTGCTATTTTTCTGCCATTTGCTTTTACCGGGTTTGCCAAATTTCAGGGCGGCTTTGGGCCGAAGCAGAATCATAATCCGCGGGAATTTCTGGAAGGGCTGCAGGGCGCTCGCAAACGTGCCCATTGGGCGCAAATAAACAGCTTTGAGGTCAACCCTGCGTTCTTTGTTGCGGTCGTGGCAGCCCACCAAATTGGCACCTTGGCGCAAGGTACCATTGATGGGCTGGCGGTAGCGTTTATTGCCAGCCGTATTTTGTTTGGCATTTTCTACATTACTGATAAAGCCGAGTTGCGCTCATTGGTCTGGTTTGCTGGCATGGGCATGATCGCTGCGCTGTTTGTTATGTCCGCATGAAAGCATTGTTATTGTTGGGCGCGTTTAACGCGGCGTTGGCAGTGATACTGGGCGCCTTTGGCGCCCATGGGCTTAAAGCCCGGGTATCACCGGCCCTGCTGGAAACCTGGGCCACGGCGAGCTTGTATCACTTTCATCATGGCTTGGCGTTATTGTTGGTCGGCGTATTGGCCAAACAATTTGGTAGCGCGGGTTTCGTAACGGCAGGCTGGACTCTGTTTGCCGGCATGATGGTGTTTAGTGGCAGTCTCTATTTACTGGTGCTCAGCGGTCAGCGCTGGCTTGGTGCGATTACGCCTATTGGTGGTACAGCAATGATTATTGGCTGGCTGTTGCTGGCCTGGGCAATCTACAAAAATACCTGATTCAATATCATTCTGGTGGTGTATGCGGTTAATGCTGAATGGCGAGCCCTATGATTTTCAGGGCGATACAATCCGTGATTTATTGCTGTCGCTGGAGATTCATGGACGACGTCTCGCCGTGGAAGTGAATCAGGAAATTGTGCCGAAGAGTGAGCATGATACTTTTTCACTATCGGAAAATGATGTCCTGGAAATTGTTCACGCAATTGGTGGTGGTTAATATTTTCCGGTGGTTTTTGATAATGGGACAGGGTGTGTCCGCATAGCATAGGCAGTCTTATGAACGATCAATTTACTATCGCGGGTAAAACCTACAGCTCCCGGCTGCTGATTGGCACCGGCAAGTACAAGGACTTTGACGAAACCCGTGCGGCCATTGAAATGAGTGGCGCCGAAATTGTTACGGTGGCGATTCGTCGTACCAATATTGGTCAGAATGCGGGCGAGCCCAATCTGCTCGATTATATTCCGCCGGAAAAGTACACCATTTTGCCGAACACAGCGGGCTGTTATACCGCCGAGGATGCGGTGCGTTGCTGCAAACTGGCGCGGGAGTTACTGGATGGCCATGAGTTGGTAAAGCTTGAAGTGCTGGGCGATCAGAAAACCCTGTACCCGAACATTGTTCATACCTTGAAAGCGGCGGAAACCTTGATTAAAGATGGCTTCAAGGTAATGGTTTACACCAACGATGATCCGATTGTGGCGAAAGAGCTGGAGCAAATGGGCTGTGTGGCCGTAATGCCACTGGGCTCCTTGATCGGTTCCGGTTTGGGCATTCTGAATCCGCACAATATTCGCTTAATACTGGAAGAAGCCAAGGTGCCGATTATTGTTGACGCTGGTGTTGGCACCGCCAGTGATGCCGCGATTGCCATGGAGCTGGGTTGCGAAGGTGTGTTGTTGAACACGGCGGTGGCCCATGCGGCCAACCCGGTGTTGATGGCCAGCGCCATGAAAAAAGCGATTGAAGCCGGGCGGGAGTCGTTTCTTGCGGGCCGCATGGCAAAGAAAGCCTACGCCAGCGCTTCATCGCCATTGGAAGGCGTTATTCGCTAAGCACTATTTTGCCAAGTGACATCATTTGTTAAACGCCATCGCGAGGCTGGTTCTCAGCCTCGGCCGCTTATTCAGACGGCAGAAGTCAGGCAGCCCATAACGGGCTGCCTGATTCTATTGGGCGTCCAGTGAGTCCATCAGCTCGAAAAAGCCCATGGGGTCGCCGCTACGGCGCTCCAGCTCTTCCAAAGCATCCTGGTCGTCCTCAATCATGCAGCGTACGGCATGATTTACCAGGTCCGATAGTGTGTCGCCGCTCTGAGCGGCCTTCAGAACCAATGCCTGATACAAATCCGCATCAAAATGGATGGTCGAGTTTCCAGCCAGTTTGTTACCCATGGTGGCTCTCCGCGGCAGAGGAATGGCCGACCACTTGCGAACTTTGCCGCAAGGGTGCAGCCGTTCGTGAGGACACCTACATATCACCCTTTTTTCGGAGGTTGGTCAATCCCGGAAAGTGACAGACGGTAAATAACAGCGCCGGACAGTACATTGGCAACGGCAATGGCGGCAAAAACGCCCCAGGCAGGGAGCCAGAATGATGCTAGCCAAGCCAGCGGGACGTAGAACAGAGCGGAGCGCAGCAGGTAGAACCCCATCGCCTGATAGCCGCGCCCGAGGGCGTTGTAGGTGGCGGCGGCGATAATGACCACGCCATAGCCACCCAGTGTGATGGGTACGATCTGCAAATAGCGAACAATATCGTTGATAACGGCTGGATCGTCGCTGAAAACCCCGGCAATGGCTGCTCCAAACAGCCAGAACAGGATTGCCATGGCTGCTCCCCAGCCGATACAAAACAGGAAGCTGTCGATCACGGCAGTACGAATGCGATGCGGCAATCCGGCGCCCATATTTTGCCCGGTAATGGGTCCAATAGAGGCGGACAGGGCCAACATGGGGATCGCCGCCAGCGCTTCTATTCGCCCGGCAACGCCAAATGCGGCCACAGTTTCAGAGCCGAACCGGGCGAGAATGGCGGTGAGAATGGCCAGGCATAGCGGGTTAATCATATTGGCCAGTGACGCCGGAACACCGACCGCCACCACCTGTTGCCAGGAACTGCGAATTTCCGCCCAGGGGGCCAGCGCCAGAATCAGCAGGCGCTCCCGGAAAATCAGCACCGATAGTGCCAGGACCATGGAGAAGCCCCGGGCAACCAGTGTCGCCCAAGCAGCCCCCTCCATGCCCATGGCCGGGATGGGCCCAAGCCCAAAGATCAGGATCGGGTCGAGCAAAATATTAACCACGGCACTGAGCACCATGGTCAAGCTGGGAATACGTGCGTCGCCATTGGCTCGCAGCAGGCTGCCAGCCACCATGGGGACGACCAGAAACGGCATGCCGATATACCAGATATCCATATAGGCGACGACCAGATCCAGCACCTCCCCTTCTGCCCCCATGGCGCTGAACAGGTGCCGGCTGGTTAACCAGCCGACGACCGAGAGCACTGCCACCACCAATACGGAGAGCGCCAGGCTGTCTGTGCAAAGACGGCGAACCCGTTGGTGGTCGCCGGTGCCAATGACTCGGGATACCACCGAAGAAGCCCCGGCGCCGAGGCCGATGGCGACGGAAGCGATGGCGAAGGTGACCGGAAACGAAAAACTGATCGCCGCCAGTTCGGCGGTGCCGAGTTGGCCGAGGAAGTAGGCATCGGCAAGACCAATGGACATCACCGCGATAATGCCGATCACCATGGGCATGCCGAGCCGCCACAGATGGCCGCGCACGTCGCCGTTGGTGAGATCCTGCCGTCGGGTCATGGTTTTCTCGTTGCCGGTAGCCCTGTGGAGGGCTAGTCGTTGTTCGTCAAAGCCAGCAATGCGCGGGCGTAGGCATTCACATCAAAGGGTTTTTCGGTGGAGAAGGTGATGGCGATATGTTCTGCCAGGACCTCTGCCATCGCCGTCAAGGCGTCTGCTCGGGGAATGCCCTGTTCCAGCAATGCCATCAGTACCAGCCCAGCTTCCCGAGGGTGACCCTCAACGATCTGGTTTTCGACCGCCTCGATCAGGGTTTTCAGGGCAAAATCATCTTCCAGCTCGTCCATCCCTTCCACGGGGGCTCTCCACAGTATTCGGGAGCCGCATTGTACGTGTTTGCGGCGATTTCTGCGCACCGGCAGAAATCCCTTACAATGCCGACCCCAATGCAAGATGCCGCCCCTATGCTTGATTTTCTGAAACAGGATCAGGACCCGCTCACTGGCAAGGTGATGCGTCGAGTCCGCAGTTTTGTCCTTCGTGAGGGCCGCCTGACCGCAGGGCAACAGAAAGCACTGGATAGCCTATGGCCGCGTTTTGGCCTTGAGCGCGGCGCCGGGTTACTGGACCCGCAGGTCGTGTTTGGTCGCGATGCGCCACGGGTGCTGGAGATCGGCTACGGCATGGGACATTCGCTGGTGCAGATGGCTGGCGCGGAACCCGATAAGGATTTTATTGGTATCGAGGTGCATCGTCCGGGTGTTGGTGCGTTGCTGATGGCCACTGACGAAATGGGCATTAGTAACTTGCGCAGCTATTGCGATGACGCCGTGGATATTCTCGAGCTGTGTATTCCTGATGCTTCGTTGACGCGGGTGCAATTGTATTTCCCGGATCCCTGGCACAAGAAAAAACATCACAAGCGCCGTATTGTTCAGTCGGCCTGGGTGCAGTTGGTGCAGCGCAAACTGGCTCCTGGGGGCGTGCTGCATATGGCCACCGATTGGGAGAACTATGCACTCCATATGCATGAGGTTATGCAGACGGAGAAAGGCTGGGAAAATCTTGCCGGAGATAAGGCCTTTATCGAGCGCCCTGAATGGCGCCCCGAAACCAAATTCGAGCGTCGCGGCGCTCGCTTGGGGCACGGTGTTTGGGATTTGTTATACAAAAAAATATAGGGGCTGTTTGGGCGGCGGAGCTTCATTCAGGTTGCGCTATCCGGTCGAGGCTTTATAAGGACTAGCCATGTTCGGTAGTCGTAACTCAGTCATTCAGTATTTGCAAAATACGAAGGCGTTTCTCTATATCTCGCATCCTTTGGTTGGCCGGCATATTGCAGTCAGCCCATGATTGTGCGGCGGGGCCAACGAGCCAGCCTCCACGGCGTTGTGAGCACCCCTGTTCTCGGGCGACGCGAATTTTCTGATGGTCCTCAAGAAGCTGTTGATATTCCTGTTGAAGCATTAGCAGCGTGTCCCGATGGACATCAATTTCTGCGTCTGTCCAGTGCGCGATGCAGCGATAAATATCGCTATCAAAACGACCAGTATGCTGGGAAACACTGTCTGATAGATTCTTTCGTTGATGATACAGGCGCAGCAGATAATGCTCCGGGGAGCCTTGCAGCGTTGGCATTGGATAGCCGCCGCAGTATGTGATGCCATTTTGATATCTTGGAGCGACGCGAGATATTGCTTTCGAGTCCACAATTTCTGCTTCAGACGATATTTGTGTGTCGGCATCTGATGGTGTCTGAGAGAAGTGCACTCTACCTTCAGCGTCGGTCCAGCTATAAATGCTTCCGACTGCCACAGATGAAGCCATCAGTGACAGGAGTAATGTCAGACTTATCAGCCAAGCAGGCATTGGGGTTATACTGTCTCTGATCACGGTCTGCCTGATGTCGAACGGAGGTCGAATTTTTCATGCAAGGAGCCAAGCATATACCATGTTTCTTAAATCTGCTGCCGTACAATTTTTCAGTACACCCCGTTATTTAGTTGTTGTCTGTGTATCGGCGCTGCTATTGGCGTCGACTGTGTCTGCCGGGAGCCTCTATCGTTGGGTGGATGACAAGGGCGTTACTCATTTTAGCGCTGTGCCTCCTCCTGATGCTGTTGCCGATGGTGGTATAGAGGAAGAGCGACTGCCAGGGCAATCAAGTGGTGTAAGCAACAGTTATCGTAGCCTTGAAGGAATCTGGTGGGCTCGTTCGGATAATAACATCAGTCAGTATCTCCAGTTTCGTAATGGCAGCTTCTCAACTGGCGAAGAGTACTTTCAAAATCAATCGATTCATCGTAGCACTGTTGCCTCGGGCCCTTACCGGATAGATGGCAGTGCTATTGTTCTTACCTACTTCACCCATACGCGGGAGCCTCTTAAGCTAGATCAGCGAGAAAGGCTTTCGATTCTCCGTCAAACTGACACGGAGCTGAGTGTGCTGTTGCCGCAACGGCCCCATCCGCTCGTGTATCAGCGACTCGTCAAGGAGCGCTCCAATACTATGTCAGGGCGCCTTTATGGCCATTGGCGAGATAGTCGGCATTTACAGCTTCGCTATGTTTTCGATCATGGAACCTTTGATGTATTGGCAGAAAATGCGTCAGGCCCGATGCGCAGATTGCGATCCGGTAATTGGCGCTGGGAAGAACCAGAGATGTTCTTGACGTATGTACTGGATTTGACGGCGCCAGTTGATGGCGCGAATCCACCAAAATTGCACTGGCAGGTAAGTCAAGGCGGCACGCCCAATGAGCTTGCAATTAAAGATATGGTTTCGGGGGAAACCTTTACATTGGCGCGAGTGCGCTGAGCGGCTTGATTTATTTTTTCCAGATGGGGGAACGCATGGGGGCAGCACGGCGCTTGATATTTATTATGGCGGTCATCGTAATGACAACGGGATCAGGGGTATACCGTTGGGTGGATGCAGACGGGAATGTACATTTTAGTAGCAATCCTCCTCCGGAAGTGATTGTTTCAGCCGAGAGCACCGGCATATCCACTTCGGCGTCGCGGGCCGGCGGTAATCCCAGCGTGGATTTACCAGGGTTCTGGTTGGGCAGTCACGAGGGAATGACGATCGCTCTTGATATTCGCCAAGGGTCCATGAGCTGGAAAGAGTTCTCTCCGGGGCGTTATGGCAGATATCTTAATGGCCAGCGAAATTTTAGTGGTCCGGTAAAAATCGAAAGAGATCTTTTTACATTCACCATGCTGGATGCGTATCAGCAAGTCAGAGGTCAAAGGCAGTTCCGTATTCGTATGCAAGATGAGGAAACGCTAGAGCTGGTAGGCATTCATCAGCATGGAGTTTATCGCCTTACCAAGCGTCCTTATCTGACGCGGCCCCTTAGTCCTGCCGAACTGGATATTAGTGGCGACTGGGCGGAGGTAGATACAGCCACAGAAAGTCAGGTATTGGGTCGAATCCGATTTGAAGATGGTATTTTCAACCGTTATCGAGTAGCCGGTAATGAGCGTATTAATGGCTCTCCCGCAGAGGCATACCGCGAAGCTGATGGCCGTTGGCGAGTTGAGGAGGGAGTCTTATATCTGGATCATTGGATGGGTGAGAAAAGTTATTCTGATAAATTGTTAAAATCGGAAAAATGGACAATTCGCGAGGTGACACTTAGGCGGCTTTTGCTCGCCAACCCTGCGGGTAATCGGCTGATGATTTTTCGTCGAGAGCGAACTCAATAACAGGGCCGGCAGATGATTACGAAGAGAAAGCTTGTTTATGGAGCCTTGATACTGCTGGCAATTTATTACCTTAATAGTAAAGCGGTAGTGTATCTGCAAAATGAACGGGTAATACAGAGTGTGCATCGTACTCAGGCTCTGGAAGAACTGCATGGTTCTATTTTCGGTTTTATGTTGCGCCTCAACGCTTATGTTGATAAATATGGCCAGCTTCCTGAAAACCTTGAAGGTGACGAGATATTTTCTTGTTCTTCAAGCTGGTGTCCGACGGGTGAATGGAACTATGTGTATTATTTCCAGCGTCGAGAACACTGGGTTGCAGTCGAACCTTTTCTTGTAAATGATGAGCTGGATTACGAATGTTGGATATCGCTGCCGGATGTCACAGAGCAGGAGCGCGAACGTTTTAACATAAATCCCTGTGGATTTCTCGACGTGGCAGCAATACCGCAATTCCATTAATCGTGCTTCAGGAAGTCGGTTGGCAAGGTTGGTTCGCCTGTAAGTAGACCGCTGCCTTATTTCTTGAGCGGATGAATGGTTATTACTTGGGGAATTGCCGGTGCATCCGTCGGCTGGTCTCGCGGCGGCGCTTCATCCAGGTTGCGAATCATGCCGCAGGCGATACACTCCATATGAATGTGCTCGCCATCTTCCACGCGGACTATTTTGTCGATGGCGCCACACTGTGGGCAGGTGGCGCCGGCGATAAAGCGTCGTCGTGTCATGCGGCGATACCGCTGTGCCGCAGTAATGGTTCAATGCTGGGCTCACGGCCACGAAAATCAATGAACAACTCCATTGGTTCCCGGCTGCCGCCCATGGCGAGAATCTTCTCACGGAAAGCGCGACCGGTTTCCGGGTTAAATACGCCTTCCTCTTCAAACTTGGACCAGGCGTCTGCAGACAGTACCTCTGCCCACTTGTAGCTGTAATACCCCGCTGCATAGCCACCCGCAAAAATATGACTAAAGCTGTTCTGGAAGCGGTTGAAAGTGGGCGGCTTCATCACCGCTACCTGGTTGCGTACCTCATCCAGCACGGCGGCAATAGTTTTGTCGTTCAGCCCAGCATGAATGCGCATATCAAAAATTGAAAACTCCAGTTGTCGTAGCATGCCCATGGCGCTCTGGAAATTTTTCGCGGCTAGCAGTTTTTCCAGTTTGTCCTTGGGTAACGGTTCGCCGTTTTCGTAATGGGCAGACAGCATGGCTACGCCCTCCTCCGTCCAGCACCAGTTCTCCATGAATTGGCTGGGTAGCTCCACGGCATCCCAGGCCACACCGTTAATGCCGGAGACACCGGGCACTTCCTGTTCGGTCAGCATGTGATGCAGGCCATGACCGAACTCGTGGAACAGAGTAACCACTTCATCGTGGGTTAGCAGGCCAGGCTTGCCACCGGCAGGGGGAGCGAAATTGCAAGTGAGGTACGCCACAGGTTTTTGCAGGCTACCATTAATGCGGCGCACTCGGGCGAGGCAGTCATCCATCCATGCGCCACCACGTTTGCCGGTGCGGGCATACATATCAAGATAGAAGCTGGCCATCACGTCGCCAGTGTTATCAATGACATCGTAAAAACGGACATCCTTGTGCCAGCTATCGACGCCATCGCGTTGCCGGATTTGCACGCCAAACACGCGCTCAACGATACTGAACATGCCGCTGATGACCCGCTCCGCAGGGAACCAGGGGCGCAGCTCTTCTTCAGAAATACTGAAGCGTGCTTCCCGCAGACGCTCACTCCAGAAGGTCAGGTCCCAGGGCTGCAAGTCAGTAACACCCTGCTCCGAGGCAAAGGCGCGCAACTCAGCGATTTCTTTCTCTGCTTGTGGCTTGGCTTTGAGAGCCAGATCCATCAGGAAGTTGATCACCTCGTCAGTATTGCGAGCCATTTTTGTTTCCAATGACGCCTCGGCATAATTGGCGAAACCAAGCAGCTCGGCTTCTTTTTGTCGCAGGGCAATAATTTCGTCCATGATGCCACTGTTATCAAACTTTCCTTCATCCGGGCCTGTTTCTGAGGCGCGAGTCACATGAGCGCGGTACAGTTCTTCGCGCAATTCTTGTTGCTGGGCATGGCACATCACAGCGTAATAACAGGGGAAATCCAAAGTCAGTAACCAGCCATCAAGATCCTCTGCCTTGGCCCGGTCGGCAGCCCCTGCGAGGGCTACATCGGGCAGACCGGCAAGGACGGCCTCGGAGGTGACATGTTTGCGCCAGCTTTGTGTGGCATCCAGAACATTATCGGAAAACGTAGAGGTTAATTCAGACAGCCGCTTGGCGACGTCCATGTATTCCGCTTTTTTGTCAGCCGGGAGACTGACACCGGATAGGCGGAAATCACGAAGGGTATTATTGAGGTCTTTTTTCTGTGCTTCGTTGAGCGTGTCATATTCGGCACTGTCGCGCAGCGCCTGATAGGCGGCGTACAGTTTTTCATTTTGGCCCACTTCGGTGCTGTATTCACTGAGCAATGGCAGGCAGGCATTGTAGGCGTCTCGTAGTTGCGGATTCTGGGCAACCGCATTGAGGTGGCCGGCCGGACCGAAGGCTTTTGCCAATCGCTCATCCTCTTCATCCAGGGCAACCACCAGACCATTCCAGCTGAAATCGCCTTTCGCGAGCACCGCTTCGATTTTGGCGCGTCCGGCGGCCACCAGCTCTTCCACGGCGGGCTGAACATGCTCGGGCAGGATTTGGGAAAATGCGGGTAGACCGGTGTAGTCGATAAGCGGGTTGTGCGACATGGTATCCTCGGTGGTTATCGGGCGCCGGTCAGCATGGGCGCCGGGAAATCAATAACGGGTGAGTGTATCAGATGGGGATTCGATCGTTTGAAAACAAGGTGCCGCAGGTTGGTGAAGGTAGCTGGGTGGATGACTCTGCTCAGGTGATTGGTGATGTGATGCTGGGGGCGGATTGTTCGGTGTGGCCCTGCGCGGTGATTCGTGGCGATATGCATGCCATTCGTCTTGGCGACCGGGTAAGCGTACAGGACAATGCGGTGCTGCATATCACCCACGACTCGCGTTTCAATCCCGGCGGTTTTGGCCTGACCATTGGCAGTGACGTGACTATCGCGCATCAAGCGATGTTGCACGGTTGCACCCTGGGTGATCGGGTGATGATTGGCATGCAGGCGATGGTGATGGACGGTGCGATCATTGAGGATGAAGTGATTCTGGCGGCGGGTTCTCTGGTGCCACCGGGTAAGCGCTTGCAGTCCGGGTTTTTGTATCGGGGCCGACCGGCGATGCCGGTGCGTGAACTCAACGAGGATGAGCGTGAGTTTCTCAGCTATGTCGCCGGTAACTATGTCCGTCTTAAAAACCGCTATCTGGCAGAGTAAGCTCAGGTCTAGCCATCAATACATCCAGACAAATGCGATAGTGCCAAATTGGATATAGCGATCCCGGTTGCGACTGTAGGAAGAAGACTTCTGCATCGATAATGACATCATAAATTGTTGATAGGACAGTGACGCCCCGGCGATGCCAGCGATGACGGCATCTTCATTATCCAGTGTGTAACCCGCCTTGCGGCCTTCGCTTTGTACATAGCTCCAGGCAATGCCTTCGGCGCTGATCCCGGCATACAGAGACCAGCCGAGCACATTCTGTCTGGTCAGCCCAGGTAAGGAAGCCGGCGTCCCGATGCCGGTGTAGTCCGGCAGTATATTGCCATCCAGGTTTTGCCCCACCCGCACAAAGGCACCGGTCTGAGCACTGACAATCCAGGTGTCGATACGACCGCCCGCAGCGACGCCCGTTTGCCGCTGTAGTCTCGAGCCATGATTGCTGAGTAATCGTGCATGCACTGCGGCAATGCCAAACACATGGCGATCGGGTAGCTGAGTATTCCAGCCACGGGGCAGTTCGGAGTCTGTCCAGCGATGGACCTGTTTCTGGCTTTGAGCCGCACCGGAGTGGTTGCCGGTGGCGCCAACGCTCAGGCTGTAACCGGTGACAGATTGATCATCGCGGGCGAACAGACTGACGTCTGCGCGCAGTAATCCGGCATAGGGCGTGTCATCGAACTGTGGTGTGGTCAGCGTCAGGTCGCTGGGGGTAATCATCAGTTGCTCGATGCTGATGCCCAAAGAATACAGGCGGTTGCTGTTACCGTCTTCGGAGTCACCCTTGCTTTCGAGTGCGCTAACTCCGGGTAATGGGGCCATCAATTGTTGCAATGAAGAAGGCAAAAGACCGGTTGCAGATGCGGGGGTTTCGGGGCCACGCCAGGATAGCCGGATACCGTTGGTGTAGTTGGCGTCGGTGCCAAAGAAAACATCATTATCCCAGGCGAAGGTAATGACTTGCGCCATGGCTGGAGTCTGTAGCGATAGCAATATCAGCATTACTATCCGCTTCATTGGGAACTCCGAGGTGTCAGGCGCCTTGGCGCAGGTGATTAATAACGGCTTGTGTGTCCGGGCGCCAGCCATGCCAGATATAAAAAGCTTCGGCGGCCTGCTCCACCAGCATGCCAAGGCCATCTGCGGTGGCGGCCGCATGACACTGGTTTGCCCAGCGCAGGAAGGGCGTGTCGCCATACACCATGTCATAGCAACGACTTTTGTCATTGATTAGCGTGGTTGCCAGTGGCGGCATGGTGCCGTCGAGACCTGCGGAGATGGCATTAATAACCAGATCAAACGGGCCGCGTAATTCGTCAAGGCCGCAACCGAAAACCGGGACTCCCCGGCCGGCAAAAATCAAAGCCAGATCGCGGGCCTTGTCGCGGGTCCGGTTGGCAATCAATACGCTGCCGGGCCGTTCGTTCAGCAATGGGCCCAATACCCCGCGTACCGCACCGCCGGCGCCAAGAATCAGAACGCGGGTATCGCTGAGTGACCACTCCAGATTGGTGGTTATATCGGTAATAAGACCAATGCCGTCTGTGTTATCCCCGCACAGTTTGCCGTCCTGCCGCCACAGCGTATTGACGGCGCCTGCTGAGCGGGCACGCTCAGCCAGCACCTCGCAAAGCTGATAAGCCTGTTCTTTAAAGGGCACGGTGACGTTGGCGCCACGACCGCCGCCGGTAAAAAAGTGAGCCACTTCTGCAGCAAAGCCATCCAGAGGCGCAAGAATGCGTCGGTAATCAACCTGTTCGCCGCGCTGTGCTGCGAACAATTGATGGATCTCCGGTGAGCGGGAGTGTGCAATCGGGTTGCCGAAAACGGCAAAGTTCTGCATCAAAGCCAATCTCGTGCGGGCAAATAGTGTTGATAAAGACCAGCTTCAGGTGAGTCTGGTTCCGGTTGCCAATCATAGCGCCAGCTCACCATGGGGGGCAGTGACATCAAAATTGATTCAGTGCGACCCCCGGATTGCAGACCAAACAGGGTGCCGCGGTCATAGACCAGGTTGAACTCGACATAGCGCCCCCGCCGGTAGAGCTGGAATTCTCGCTCCCGTTCACCATAGGGGGTGTCTTTGCGAGCTTCAAGAATGGGCTGATAGGCGCGAATGTAGGCGTTGCCGATGGATTGCATCAGTGCGAACGCATTGTCGAAGCCGCCTTGGCTGTAGTCATCAAAAAACAGCCCGCCGACACCGCGGGCTTCGTTACGGTGACGCAGGAAAAAGTAATCGTCACACCATTTTTTGAATCGCGGATAGACGTCCTCACCAAAAGGAATGCAGGCGTCCCGTGCAGTGTGATGCCATAACCGAACGTCGTCTTCATTACCGTAATAAGGTGTCAGGTCAAAGCCGCCACCGAACCACCATACGGGGGCCTCGCCTTCTTTCTCGGCGACAAAGAATCGCACATTGGCATGACTGGTAGGGGCATAGGGATTGCGCGGATGAATAACCAACGATACCCCCATGGCTTGCCAGCGGCGGCCTGCTAGCTCCGGTCGGTGGGCGCTGGCGGAAGGTGGCAGCTGGTCACCAAAAACATGGGAGAAGTTCACGCCGCCTTTTTCAATAACGGCACCGTTTTCCAGTACTCGGGAACGACCGCCGCCGCCTTCCGGGCGGTCCCAGCGGTCTTCCACGAACGGAGAGCCATCGACGAACGACAGTTTCGCGCAGATGTCATCCTGAAGGGCCAGAAGGTAGTGCTTTACCGCGTCGAGATTAATCTCGTTCATGCTGATTCCTGAAGTCATGCGCGCATAACCTTGCCACTATCGAAGTCGATAATAGTAGAGGGTCGAGCACGAATATCGCATTGACCGGTGACAATAAAGTCGAGATCGTTGCCCAGCTGTTTGGCAACCTGAACGTGGTTGCGGCAGGCGGGCAAGCCACTACGATTGGCGCTGGTGGATACCAGAGGCGAGCCACACATTTCAGCCAGCGTGCGGGCAATGGGGTGTCGGCTAACGCGCACGGCGACTTTCGCATGATCGCCGCGAATCCATGGTGGTGTTAGCGGGCTGGCATCGATGAGCAGTGTGGTTGCCAATGGCCAGTGGTCGCTCAACTGTTGGTAGTCCCGTTCGCGCAGCTGGATAAACGGGCTGAGCTGTTTCAGATCCGAGCCAAGCAGAATCAGGCCCTTGTTCACCGGGCGGCCCTTAATGGAGAGCAAGTGCTGAACGGCAGCTTCGTTCAATGGGTCGCAGCCGAGGCCATACACTGCCTCGGTGGGATAAGCAAAAACGCCGCCTTCGCGGAACACTCGTGTGGCCTGATGCAGGTGCATCCACATGCTGCTGTGACCCTGATAGATGAAAGCAGGCAGTGTAACGGAAAGTTTGATGAAGGGCAGGGGTCAAGGTTGCCTGTGCTCGTGATGCCGTCGCCGGGCATAGCCGCCGGCAACACGGACCACGCTGCCGTTAAGTTCCAGCTCAGACAACTGTTGCGCCAGCGTCTGCACGGCCAACCCTGATCTTTCCTGTAGCTGGTCCATGTTATTGGCGCCGCTGATAAAAAACTGCAGCAGCGGGTGCTCTGTTGCCGGAGCCTCGTCGGTGTGATGTGTGGTGCTTTGTGCTAATGCGGTCAGGCTGCTGAATGCTGACAGTATATCGGCTTCCGACTCCAGCCAGTTGGCGCCATCGCGGAGTAATCGATGGCAGCCTTTACTGAGCGGATTGTGAATTGAGCCCGGCATTGCAAAAACTTCTCTCCCTTGCTGGGATGCCAGCCGTGCGGTGATCAGGGAGCCGGAATGCTCCGCCGCTTCGATAACAATCGTGGCCAGTGAAAGGCCGCTGATCAACCGGTTACGTTGCGGGAAAAACTCCCGACGAGGGGTGAGCCCGGGAGGGAACTCCGTTACCAGCAGGCCATCGTGATCAACGATCTGCTCCGCCAGAGGGCGGTGTCGTGACGGATAGCAGGGGCCAGGCCCATGTCCTAACACAGCAACTGTTTTACCGCTTTGCAGGGCTCCTCGGTGGGCGGCGCCATCAATGCCAAGTGCCAGACCGCTGGTGATGGTGAATCCGCTGGCCGCCAGAGCACGGGCAAAACGACGGGCGTTATCCAGCCCTTCGGTGGAGGCGTGACGTGCTCCGACAATAGCCAGTTGCGGGCTGTTGAGCAGCGTCCTATTGCCGCGCACAAACAACACTGCCGGCGGGTCATCAATATCGTTAAGCAAAACTGGCCACTGGGTATGTTCCGGTGCCAACCATTGCCAGCCAGCCTCATTCAGTTGGCGGCTGAGGGGCTGAAGTTGATCGCCATCCAGCCATTCCAGAAGTCGCTCTGCAGACTGCTGCCGAATGCGACAAGCCGTCAGGTGCTGCGGATGTAAAAGGATGTTGGGATCTGCCGGCTGCTGATGCAGCCAGCGGTGTAATTCATCGCTATTGCCGCCGCAGGCGAGGCTGGCGGCGAGCAGTACGGTATCGCTGTCCATGCGATCGAATATCCATAACGAAAAAGCCCGGTGAGATTAGCACCGGGCTTTTGTTATCGAAATGGCAAAAAACTTACAGACTGCCTGCCGGGTTAGTGGCGATGTCACCAAGCTTGATAGGAAGCGTGGCTTGAATAACCAGCGCGTAGGACACTTTTTCATAGACTCGGAACAACACCAGAGAGCCTGCTTTGGCAGCGGGTAATTGCACCATAGCCTGAGTGACAGGGTCTTTGACTCTTTCACCAATATGCATCACTTCAAGCACATGGCCATCACGCAAGCCATCGCGGCTGCCTTTGTTAATCACAACAACGTCGTTGCGGGCAACGCTATGCAGGCGATCAAAGAAATGGATAATTTTTGCATCAACGGCTGTGTTGGGAGCCGATGGGTGGAATGCGGACTGCACGCGGCCCTCGCGGCTGGTAAACAACCGGTCCTTGGGACGAATATCCTGCTTTGATTCATTGATGCGGAATGTGGCGATGCCATCAGCCTGATCGATAGTGCGAACTGAGCCAACCTGTAGTGCTTCAATGCCCAGTACCTCACGGGTGTCGGGGTCGACATACTGATGGCCGACACGGAATACTCCATAGGACTGCAGCAGGTCAGCCCATGCGGTGACGGGGTCGCGAGCATAAACGGTGTCATTCTCCGCATAAATCACGCGCCGATCGCTGCCGGCGATAATGTAGGGAGCGCTGACGATATCCTCTTGGGTAACGACCAGGGCATCCAGAAGAAAGGTTTGGATGCTGCTCATCGGTATGGTCGGGATCGCTGTATCCAGCGGCAATACGCGCACCTGAGGAGACAGCTTCACCACCGAACCATCGGCCATCATTTTGACGGTTTCTTTAGGTTCAGCGCCTTGACGATCCACCTGCAGTTGCGGGCGACCATCGACGTACACCAGACGAATCACATCGCCGGGATAAATCAGGTGCGGATTATCAATTTCTTCATTGACGTGCCACAGTTCTGGCCACTGCCAGGGGCTTTCGAGAAACTGGCTGGAAATGTCCCACAGGGTATCGCCCTGCTTAACATAGTAGACTTCCGGATGGCCGTTTTTCAGGGTGACATTCGCCGAGGCCTGAAGGGCACTGAGACCGGCAACCGTCACCAGTAGTCCGGCGGACACGGCGCGCAGGAGCGATTTCATCATTACCGGATTCCTTTTATCATTATTGGCGTGGTCCCAAAATGCCTCCCGGGGGTGCTGATTGGCCCCAACTCAGGTGGTCTTTGGACCCGATATTAGCAATGTGATCATAGCGTTAGCAACCAAATTTCGAGTGCTATCGCAACTTCAGGGCGGAGCCAATGGCAATACTTGAGATACTTGAATTCCCGGACCCCCGCCTGCGGACGGTAGCAAAACCCGTCGACACGGTGGATGACGCACTACGCAAACTGATCGATGACATGTTTGAAACCATGTATGCGGCGCCCGGAATCGGCCTTGCGGCCAGTCAGGTGAACGTCCACCGGCGCTTGCTGGTGTTGGATGTTTCCGACGATGGCGACCAGCCGATGGTCTTTATCAACCCGGAAATCACTCCGATTGGTACAGATACCAAGCCCTATGATGAGGGCTGCCTGTCTGTGCCGGGCTTCCATGAAACCGTGGAGCGGCCGGACCGTATCCATGTGCGGGCGCTGGGTCGTGATGGCCAGCCTTTCGAGATGGAGGCAGGTGGCCTGCTGGCAGTATGTTTGCAACATGAGATCGACCATCTGGATGGCAAGCTGTTCGTGGATTATGTGTCCCGTTTGAAGCGGGAACGTATTCGTAAAAAGCTCGAGAAAATTCAGCGTCACGCCTGATACCCCAACGCCGTCAGAGGTTAGTTCATTGCGCATTATTTTCGCCGGTACGCCGGAATTCGCCGCCGAGAGCCTCGCGGCGCTGCTCGCCAGTAGTCACCAGGTAGTGGCGGTATTAACCCAGCCGGATCGCCCTGCGGGCCGTGGCCGAACGCTGCAACCAAGCCCCGTGAAAGTATTGGCGGAGCATCAGGGCATTCCGGTGCTGCAACCGGAGAGCCTGAAGGGGGAGGTTATTCGTGCTGAGCTGGCGGCGTTGGCGGCGGACGTCATGGTGGTGGTGGCCTATGGCCTGATCATTCCCGCCGATGTGCTTGCCCTGCCCCGCCATGGTTGCGTCAATGTTCATGGTTCTTTACTGCCACGCTGGCGTGGTGCGGCACCAATTCAGCGCGCCATTGCGGCCGGTGACCATGAATCCGGGGTGGGCATTATGCAGATGGAAGCGGGGCTGGATACCGGCCCGGTGCTGCTGGAGGTGCGCACGCCAATCCAGCCGGATGACACCGGGGGCAGTCTCCATGATCGTCTGGCTGTGCTCGGTGCAGATGCTCTTGTGCAAGCACTAGCTAACCTGGATGAGCTTCAAAGCAAGGCGGCTCCCCAGCCACAGGCCGGTATTACCTATGCTCACAAGCTGACCAAGGAAGAGGCGCAACTGGACTGGTCGAAGTCGGCGTTGGCGCTGGCGCGGGAGGTCCGTGCGTTCAATCCCTGGCCGGTTAGTTGGGTGTCACGTCCGGAAGGACCGCTGCGGGTTTTGTCGGCCATGCCCGGCACCGGCAAGGGGGAGCCGGGGACTCTGTTGGCAGTATCGGCCGCTGGTATTGAAGTGGCCTGTGGCGAGGGCAGCTTACGGTTGACGGAAATTCAGTTGCCGGGCAAAAAGCCCTTGCCGGTGGCTGATCTTTTGCGTGGTCGGGCGGATTTGTTTGTTGCCGGGCAGACACTCTGATGGCCGATAATGCGCGATTGCTGGCCGTAAAAGGGCTTCTCAAGGTGCTGCCGGCGGAAGGTGGTGGCAGAAGTCTGCGGGATATTCTTGCCGAGCAGCCGGTGTTGCCAGCGGCGGAGCGGGGTCTTCTCACCGATCTGATGTTTGGGGTCTGTCGCCATCAGCGACTGCTGGATCATTGGCTCAATGAGCAGATGGACAAGCCCCTGAAAAGTTCAGCCAAGGCGGTGCGTCTGGCTCTGCTCTGTGGTGTCTACGAGCTTTGGTTCAGCGAGCGACCGCAACATGCCGTGGTTAACGCCTGGCCGGATGTGTGTCGTGCCCTGAAAGCGCCATGGGCGGCGGGTCTGTGTAATGCGTTGTTGCGCAAGGCCAGTCGAACCGATGCCCAACAAGCGGGCCGACATCTGGATGTTCCCCTGCGCTGCTCCCTGCCCGATTGGCTTTGGCAACGTCTGGATCAGGCTTGGCCGGAGCAGGCCAATGTCATCGCCGAAGTCTCCTTGTCGCCACCACCCCTGACCGTGCGTTTAAGTGATGTTGTTGAGCAGGCCTTTGTTGAGCAGGGACTGCTGGATGAGGGGCTTGAGGTGCAGCGCGGGGCGTTGGCGCCCCAGGCACGGTATATATCGCCGCCGCGCCCGGTCCACGCGCTGCCCGGTTTTGCTGAGGGCTACCTGTCGGTACAGGATGAAGCCGCGCAGTTGCCGGCGCTGCTGATCGAAAGCCCCCCTGCGGGTCGGATTCTTGATGCCTGCGCTGCCCCTGGTGGTAAAACCGGGCAACTGGCAGAGCGCTTCCCCGACGCGACACTGGTGGCGCTGGATATTGATGCCGGTCGTCTTAAGCGTGTGCGCGATAATCTGGATCGCTTGCAGCAAACGGCAACACTGCTCAGTGGTGATGCGGGTAAGCCGACAACCTGGTGGGATGGCGTGCTCTTTGATGCAGTGTTGCTGGATGCGCCCTGCTCCGCCACTGGCATTATGCGTCGACAGCCGGATCTGAAATGGCATCGTCGCGACAGCGATATCGCTAACCTGTGTGGTTTACAGACCCGCATACTGGATGCAATATGGCCGCTTATCAGGCCGGGTGGCGTATTGGTGTATGCCACCTGTTCGATACTTCCGGAAGAAAACGCCGGGCAGGTGGAAGCCTTTCTGGCAAGGCACGGGGATGCCCGCGAAGATACGCCTACAGAACATCGTTCAGTGGTCACCCGCCATGGCTGCCAGTTGCTGCCAGTGGAGAACGGCCCTGACGGTTTCTTTTTTGCCCGTCTACGCAAAGCGAACTGACAGGGACCGGCCGGCATGAAAATTATTATTCTCGGGGCCGGCCAAGTCGGCGGTACATTGGCAGAAAACCTTGCCGGTGAGCAAAACGACATTACCGTCGTTGATACCGATAGTGCCCGCTTGGCAGAGCTGGCGGAGCGACTCGACATCGGTACGGTAACAGGGCGTGGTTCCTACCCGGCGGTGTTACGTCAGGCTGGCGCCGAAGATGCCGATATGCTGATCGCTGTTACCAACAGCGATGAAGTCAATATGGTGGCCTGTCAGGTCGCTTACTCACTATTTCGCACCCCGACCAAAATTGCCCGGATTCGCGCGGCAGCCTATTCGCAAAAAGAAAAACTGTTTTGCAACGATGCCATGCCGATTGATGTGATTATCAGTCCAGAGCAGGTAGTGACGGATTACATCAAGCGTTTGATCGAACACCCTGGAGCCTTGCAGGTGGTAAATTTTGCCGCCGGACGAGTGCGTTTGGTGGCCGTGCGCGCCTACCATGGTGGCCCGCTGGTGGGTAATGCGCTACGGCAGCTGCGCAAACATATGCCGAATGTGGATACCCGAGTGGCGGCTATTTTTCGTCGTAATCGACCGATTTTGCCGGAGGGTAATACTGTTATCGAAGCGGACGACGAAGTGTTTTTTATTGCTGCCCGCAATGATATTCGGGCGGTGATGAGTGAGCTGCGGCGACTGGAGCATAACTACAAGCGGGTGGTTATTGCCGGGGGTGGTAACATTGGTTTTCGCTTGGCAAAAAGTATTGAAAGTCGCTACAACGTTAAATTAATTGAGCGTGACGAGGCTCGCTGTCAGGTGCTGGCTGAACAGTTGCAACATACTGTGGTGATGCATGGAACCGGCACGGATCGTGATCGCCTGATAAAAGCGAATATCGAAAATGCTGACGTTTTTTGTGCTCTTACCAATGATGACGAAGCGAATATTATGGCGTCATTGCTGGCTAAACGATTGGGTGCACGCAAGGTCATGACTCTGATCAGCAATCCTGCCTATGTGGACCTGGTGCAGGGGCACGACATTGATATCGCTATCTCCCCTCAGCAGGCGACGATTGGCAGTTTGCTTACCCATGTGCGGCGTGGCGACATTGTTAACGTCTACTCATTGCGTCGTGGTGCGGCGGAAGCCATTGAAGCGGTGGCCCATGGTGATGCGCGCAGCTCCAAAGTGGTCGGCAAGCGTATTGAAGATATTGATTTGCCGGAAGGTACCACCATCGGTGCCGTGGTTCGCGGCGAGAAGGTATTGATCGCCCATGACCATATTGTTATCGAAGCAGAAGATCATGTGATTCTGTTTGTGATGGATCGTCGCCGCATTCGCGATGTGGAAAAACTTTTCCAGGTCGGTTTCACCTTCTTCTAACGGGGCATCAGTAGCGCCATGCATTTTGCGTTGATTGCCAAGGTCCTTGGAATTCTGCTGGTTGTTTTCAGTATTACCATGCTGTCGCCGGTGCTGGTGGCCTGGCTCTATGATGACGGTATGCAGCTGCCATTTTTGACGGCCTTCGCTATTACCTTCGTTAGTGGTCTCGCTTTGTGGATGCTGTTTTTCCGGGTTCGCGATGAGCTGGGTGTTCGTGATGGCTTTCTGGTAGTCACTCTGTTTTGGGTGGTGTTGGGTTTAATCGGGGCGTTGCCGTTCCTGTTGATTCTCGAGATCTCCATTACCGATGCGGTTTTTGAATCCCTCTCTGGCTTGACGACCACTGGCGCCAGTGTGCTCTCGGGCCTCGATTATATGGCGCCTTCGTTACTTTACTACCGCCAGCAACTGCAGTGGCTCGGTGGTATGGGCGTTATCGTGCTGGCGGTGGCGATTCTGCCGATGCTTGGCGTGGGTGGTATGCAGCTATATAAGGCTGAAATCCCTGGCCCCATGAAAGAGGCCAAGCTGACCCCGCGTATTGCGGAAACCGCCAAAGCCCTGTGGTATGTCTATCTGGCAGTGACGGCCGCCTGCATTGGTGGTTACTGGCTGGCGGGTATGTCCTTATTTGAGGCCATCTGCCACGCCTACAGCACGGTAGCTACGGGCGGCTTTTCTACCCGAGACGAGAGTATTGCGGCGTTTGATAGCGGCGCTATTGATGCGGTTGCTACCTTTTTTATGTTTCTTTGTGGGGCCAGCTTTGCATTGATGTTTGCGGCCCTGCGTCGAGGTTCTATTCGTACCTTCTTTACCGACCCTGAATTCCGTTTTTATTTGGGATTGATGTTTATTTATCTGGTGATTGTCAGCGTCGTATTATGGATTAATCAGATCTATGAGAGCCCCACGGAAACCCTGCGCCATGCTGCCTTTCAGGTGGCATCCTTTGGTACGGGCACCGGCTTGACCAGCACCGATGCCGCTAGCAGTTGGCCGGTGACCTTGATGATTCTGCTGGTGTTTACCTCTTTCGTCAGTGGCTGTGCGGGCTCTACCACAGCAGGCATGAAGGTGGTTCGGGTGGCTCTGATGGTCCATCAAAGTCTTCGTGAGCTCCGTAGACTGGTTTACCCCCATGGCGTTTTTGCCCTGCGATTCGGGCAACGTTCGGTTAATGATCAGGTGTTACAGGCGGTCTGGGGTTTTATCGGCGTATACATTACCATTGCGGTCCTCCTGACCTTGGCCATGAGCGCTACGGGCATGGATATGATGACCGCTTTTTCCACGGTGGCGGCTTCACTCAATACCCTGGGGGTTGGTATAGGCGGGGTGTCATCCGGGTTTGCCCATATTGCTACAGAGGCAAAGTGGTTGATGTGTCTGGCCATGTTGTTGGGCCGGCTTGAGGTTTTTACTATTTTGGTGCTGTTCACACCGGTGTTCTGGCGCCAGTAAATTGAGGAATAACGGCATGGCGAAGAATATCTACCCTCACGAGGGTGTGGTGAAGCGCGAACACCGCGAGCGGCTGCTGGGTCAGCGCGGGGTTACCCTATGGTTTACCGGTCTGTCCGGTGCTGGTAAGTCGACGCTGGCGGTGGCGGTTGAAGAAGCGCTGCACAAGCTCGGCAATCTCACCTACATTTTGGACGGCGACAATATCCGCAGCGGCATCAATAATAACCTCAGTTTCTCGCCGGAAGATCGCAAAGAAAATATCCGCCGGATCGCCGAGATTGCCAAGCTGTTTCGTGAGGCCGGTGTGATCACCCTGACGGCGTTTATTTCACCGTATCGTGAAGATCGTCAGTTGGCCCGTGACCTGGCTGGTAGCGATGACTTCATTGAAGTGTTTGCCGACGCGTCACTGGATTCCTGTGAGGAGCGAGATCCCAAGGGGCTCTACAAAAAAGCGCGGGCGGGACAAATTCCGGAATTTACCGGTATTAGTGCTCCCTATGAAGCGCCGGAGAATCCGGAGCTGCATATTCGCACCGATCAGAACAGCATCGAAGACTGTGTTGAAATGGTGCTCAAGTATCTGCGTGAGAAAAATCTGATCGAAGGTTGATCGGAACTCTCAGAGCATAAAAAAACGGGCCGAAAGGCCCGTTTTTACGTTTATGAGGGAATTGCTCAATAGCTGCTGGATCCTGCATTCGAGGCGATATTGTTCACGCGCTTGTTTTCCCGAAACAGCTGATCCATCTCGCCCTGATAGTAAGCTTCGACTCGTGGATTCATGATCTTCTTCCACAGCGGTGGAACCAGTGCCAAAGCGAACATGGAAGCATAACCACCGGGCAGCTGCGGGCTTTCCTCGTAGTGACGCAGTACCTGATAACGACGCTTGGCATAGGCATGATGATCGCTATGGCGTTGCAGATGGAATAGCAACAGATTGGTGAGCAGGTAGTTCGAGTTCCAGCTATGGGCTGGAGTGACACGCTCAAACTTCCCATTTTCCAGCACTCGGCGATGCAACCCGTAGTGCTCAATATAGTTCACCACCTCCAGAGTCATTCCTGCGAACAGGCTCTGGGCCAGGAAAAACAGAACGCCCATCCAGCCGAAAGCGATAAAGAACAGGCCGGCCAGCAATGCGGAGAAGCCGTACCACCAGATCAGTTCGTTATCCTTGCTCAGCGCTTTTTTGCCCTTGCGCTCAAGATACTCTTTTTCCAGACGCCAGGCGGCGACGAAGTTGCGCACCAGTGCTTTTGGCAAGAAGTCATACACGCTCTGGTTGTAGCGTGATGACGAAGCATCTTCCGGCGTAGAAACATGCACATGATGGCCACGCACATGCTCGACCTTGAAGCCGGCATAGGTCACGGTTGCCAGCAGTAGCCCGCCGGTCCAGTTTTCCAATTTCGGGTCCTTGTGAATCAGCTCATGGCCGACATTGATGGCCAGTACACCGCCGACAATGCCTGTGGAAAGTAGCCAGCCAATCTGGCCCAGCGAGTTAAACAGGTTGCCTTCGGCGAAAACCCAGCCTGCAAAAGCGATCACCGCCAGTTGCACCGGGAAGCAGATCAGGGTGAATACCCGGTAGACCTTTTCCTCATTGAGGCTGGGCACTTGAGTGGCTTCGTCCGGGTTGGCCGTATCCTTGCCAATCATATAGTCGAGCACCGGGACGATGCCGAAGATAAAGATCAATGGGAAGAAGGCCCAAAAGGTGGCGGCACTGCCAGACTGGCTAGCCATATACCAAGACAACACCAGCGTTGCCGGGGCGACAAAGACCAGCAGGTAAGCCCACTTTTTTAATTTCAGCATGGTGTTCGGGTCGATTTTCTCGAACATGGTTTCTCTCCGATACGGGCAGCCAGAGGGCTGTCGACGGGGAAAGCTTGCTTTATATTGCCTGAAGTGTCAAACAATTCAGGCGAGATGTGTTTGAGGAATCTGTATACCTGAGCCAGATGCGGGGCATAAAAAAGCCGGACACAAGGTCCGGCTCGTAAAGTAAAGGTGTTCGTAGTCAGGGGCGTTATTCCGTGGCAGCGATATTGTTAACCCGCTTGCCTGTCCGGAACAGCTGATCCATCTCGCCTTGATAGTAAGCCTCTACCCGCGGGTTCATAACCTTTTTCCACAGTGGCGGGAACAGTGCCAGCACATACATGGAGGCATAACCGCCGGGCAGCTGCGGGCTTTCCTCATAGTGGCGTAGCACCTGGTAGCGGCGTTTGGCATAGGCGTGATGATCGCTGTGGCGCTGTAACTGGAACAGGGCAATATTGGTGAGCAGGTAGTTGGAGTTCCAGCTGTGTGCCGGAGTCACCCGCTCATATTTGCCGTTCTCCAGTACCCGGCGGTGCAGACCGTAATGCTCAATATAGTTGATGATCTCCAGTGCCAGCGCAGCAAAAAAGCTCTGACCAAAGAAGAACAGCACACCCATCCAGCCCCACAGAGCATAGAACACACCGGCCAGCGCGAAGGAAATGGCGTACCACCAGATCAGCTCATTGTCCTTGCTGATCACCTTCTTGCCCTTGCGCTTCAGGTACTCAGCTTCCAGCCGCCAGGCATTGACGAAGTTGTGCGGGAATGCGTGTAACAGGAAGGCATAAAGGCCCTGATTGTAGCGCGACGACGAGGCATCTTCGGGGGTGGATACCGTCACATGATGGCCACGAACATGCTCAACCTTGAAGCCGGCGTAAGTCACCGAAGCCAGAAACAAACCGCCCGCCCAGTTCTCGATCTTCGGGTCCTTGTGGATCAGTTCATGGCCAAGGTTGATGGCGATGATGCCGCCGACGGTGCCGATGGACAGCATCCAGCCGAGCATGCCGAACCAGGAGTAGTCGTTGACCATAAAGATGTAGCCACCCCAGAACAGCACGCCGAACCAGATCGGCACCATCAGCAGGGTGAACCAGCGATATAGCTTTTCCTCGGACAGTGACGGTACTTCCAGTGCCTCATCCGGGTTGGCGGAGTCCTTGCCAATGATGTAGTCCAGAATCGGAATAATCCCGAAGATGGTGAAATAGATAAACCAGGCCCAGTAGTCCTGAGTGCCGGACTCACGGCCAGCCAATGCGCTGATCGGCAGGATTGGCAGCAATGATAGCCAGAATAATGGGTAGCCCACCTTCTTGACCTTCAGCATGGTTTTCGGATCAACATTTTCGAACATAACTGATACCCCGCTTATTCTCTTTTTAATGTGCCATTGATCAATGGTATGGTTTCAGAGTAAGTTTCTTACT
Source organism: Gammaproteobacteria bacterium HGW-Gammaproteobacteria-14 (assembly GCA_002840115.1). GTDB lineage: Bacteria > Pseudomonadota > Gammaproteobacteria > Pseudomonadales > Alcanivoracaceae > PGZG01. Next base: position 29,796 of record PGZG01000003.1, read on the forward strand.
GTGAGGTGTCAAACAATTCATGCGGCATAATGCTATTCTCCCGACCAACGGAGGGGGACCTCTCCGTAACTTTGGTGGCAGCTCAGAAAAACAGGGGATACGTGGCAGTGAATATTCGCAATGCCAGTCTAAGTGAGCAGATTGCAAGTCATCTGG
>PGZG01000128.1 GCA_002840115.1 Gammaproteobacteria bacterium HGW-Gammaproteobacteria-14
CTATGGAATCTGCCGGCATTCCCATTCTCTGGACGTCGCTGGGTATCTTTGTGCTGGCATGGATCGGGCAATTTATCGGCCATGAAATTGAGGGCAAGAAGCCGTCTTTTTTTCAGGACATCCAGTTTCTGATGATCGGGCCTGCATGGATTATCGGGTTTATTTATCGCCGTTTCGGCATTCGCTGCTAGCAACTTACCTATTGGGGGTTATGTATGGATACGGGTGTCATGCTTTTCTTCGGCGCACTGATTGTCATTTTGATATACATCATCAGCATTTATAATCGCCTTATCCAATTGCGTAACCAGTTTAAAAACGGCTTCGCACAAATTGATGTGCAATTACAACGTCGTCATGACCTGATTCCATCGCTAGTGGAATCTGCCAGAGCCTTTATGGGCCATGAGCGCGAAACCCTGACGCAGGTCATTGAGGCCCGCAAGCAGGCCTCTGCAGCACGGGCAGACGCCAAATCACACCCGGAAAACGGCGCCTCTATGGCCGCCCTTGGACGGGCAGAAAGCCTGTTATCCGGTTCGCTGGCAAACCTGTTTGCCATCTCCGAACAATACCCTGACCTTAAGGCCAACGAAACCATGGCACAGCTGATGGAAGAACTGTCCAGTACTGAAAATCGCATCGGTTTTGCCCGTCAAGCCTTTAATGATCTGGTAATGAACTACAACACCTATCGTGAGCAATTCCCGAATAATTTTATTGCCGGATTACTGGGAAATTTTCAGGCGGCATCTCAGCTCGAGCTACAAAACCCGGCTGCCCGTCAAGCTACCAAGGTCAGTTTCTAAGCGCCACCCAATAGCAACACAGTCCGGGTTGCGGAGCTGACCGATGAATTTTTTTGAACATCAGGAACGTGCCCGCCGCCGCACCGGTCTGCTGGCGACTTACTTCATCGCTGCTGTGGCTGCCATCGTGGTCAGCGTTAGCGTAGTGATCTACATTGCTCTGCTTTGGGTAAGCGGCGGCGACTATTCGCTACTGAACTGGCTGTACTCACCGGTAATGCACTGGAGTACCGCCATTACCCTGCTGATCGTTATCACCGGCAGTCTGCACAAAACATGGCAAATCCGTGACGGGGGTGTCGCCCTGGCGGATATGCTGAACGCCCGGGAAATACTGCCTTCCTGTAACTCTCTCGCGGACCGCCGCTTGCGTAACGTGGTGGAAGAGATGGCGATTGCCTCCGGCATTCCGGCGCCGCGCACCTTTGTGATGCCCCACGAAAAAAGCATCAACGCGCTGGCCGCCGGATTTCGCCCCACCGAAGCCGTTATTGTGATTACTCAGGGGGCTCTCGACAGCCTCAATCGCGAAGAACTGCAGGGTGTTATTGCCCACGAGTTCAGTCATATCTTCAATGCCGACATGCGCATCAATATGCGACTGATCGCTGTTCTCGCCGGGATTCTGGCCATTGGTAAAGTCGGGGAGTTTCTGATCCATGCCAATACCCGCATGCGACTCTACAACCGGCGCCGCGATAAAAATGAAGTGCTCGGCATCTTCTTCCTGATCCTGCTAGGTATCGCCATGATGGTGATTGGCTATATCGGGCTTTTTTTCGGACGGCTGATCAAAGCCGCCATTTCCCGACAACGGGAACTGCTGGCTGACGCCTCCTCGGTACAGTTCACCCGGAATGCCTCGGGCATTGCCAATGCATTAATTAAAATCCGCAACCATGCCGGCAGCCATTTAATGTCGGTTCATGGCGAAGATATGAGCCATATGTGCTTTGGCGAGACCGTGCCGTTTCATTTGCAATCCCTGCTGGCCACCCACCCACCGCTGGATAATCGCCTGCGAGCGCTTGGCAATGAATGGCTGGCCCGGGCAAGAACCCGACAGCGGGCAGGTACGCCTCTACAAACACCGTCAGACACACTACCCGACGGCATGGGCTTCGCAGGCTCCACGCCTGTCCCGCCTGGCGGAGCAGCAGAAAGAGTAACAGCAGGAACCACCGGACAGCCTGTCAGCCCCACCGTCGGCACCGTGCTGGACGCCCATCTGGGCTATGCCCGCTCGATTATTGGCTCCATTCCCGAAGACCTGCGAAATAATCTGCAACACGCAGAACCCGCTCGTCTGGTGGTGCTGGCACTGGCCATGGGTACCAGCCAGTCCGAGCCAGCGGCCTTGCTTCCCCTGCTTGACCTGAACACTGTGGAGAGTCAGCAAGTACTACACTTGGTGGCACAGATACGCACCCTCGGAACTCGGATACGACTACCGCTGATTGATATGGCCCTGCCTGCCCTGCAGCAGTTGAGCAACAGCCAGCGCGAGCAGTTACTGGAAAAACTGGAACAGCTGGTACTCCATGATCAGCGGCTGACCCTGTTTGAATTTGTTCTGACACGGATTCTCAAGGACCATCTCGGCGACAATGCCGGACGAGCTCCCGCCATTCGCTTTCGTCAATATCCGCAACTGGCAAACCAGATTCAGCTGATACTGTCGTTAATGGTGCATGCCTCGGGCAGCTCCGGGGGCGACGCCGATTTGCTTTTCCGCCGTGCCAGCGGAACCCTGCTTCCCCCGGGACGAATACTGTTACCGCTGGAAAAGTGCCGCATTGAAGATCTTGATCAGGCGCTCGCCGATTTGCGGGACCTGACCCCATTACTCAAAGCACCACTACTTGATGCGCTGGCGGATATTGCCCGCGCAGACAGCCGGATTCAGGTGCAGCAAGCCGAATTATTACGCGGCATAGCGACGCTTATGGACTGCCCGATGCCCCCGCTGTTCTGAGCTTTGAGGGCTTTCTGGCATCACTCTTCTCCACGGCAGACTTGCCCGACGGCCCGTATACGCATAAATTCCGTTTATCACCCTCGCGCCCCCGAACATCGGCTCAACACTGGCGGGTACGGGGAAACCGTTTTTAAATTGGCTGAAGGAACAGCGGGGCCCGCTATGGAATTCAGTAAAATCAGCGAACAGAATGCCTGGGATGCCGTGGCAGACGCCACCGAGCAGGTTCGTCGTGGCGAATCGGAAACCGCTCTGCTGGCCTGGTTTGAGTCCCAGGGAGTACAAATCAAGCAGGCTATTTTCCCCTGTCTGGGCATGTTTGACGAAGGTGTCTACTCCGGCACGCTGGTCACTCAAGATCGCCGGGTCATTGAATATTTCGTTGATCTGTCCTGCCCCGAAGACGGTGACTTTGAAGATGTCACCGCCGAGCTGGGCCCCAAAGACCCGAGCCACCCGATGCGGGACCTCAAGGACCGCATCACCATGGCACTGGTCTACTACGATGCCCAGCAAAGTCAGGCTGCGTGAGCCCGAGCACATCTAAACCACTTTTGAGCCACATCTAAGTCTGCAGGTTAAGTCTGCCGGTAAGGTAGCAAGGCTGTCGCTTCATCCCGATAGGCCCGCACTGCGGCGCTTTCCCGAACACAGAAGTCTTCAATCGCGCGCCGGAAAGCCGGTTCTCGAATCCAGTGCAATGAGCGGGTGATTACGGGTTCAAACCCGCGCAGGATTTTGTGCTCTCCCTGCACGCCGGGGTCAAACTCAACCAGTCCACGCTCGCAAGCAAATGCAATACCCTGATAATAGCAGAGCTCAAAGTGCAGCCCGTCACACTCCTGCAAACAGCCCCAGTAACGACCATAAAGCCGCTCGTCGTCAAACAGATAAAAGGCTGCCGCCACCAGGGCTTCGCCCCGGTAAGCCACCACCAGCATTAACTGCTCAAGCAACTCAGAACGCCGCAGCAACTCGAAGAATGCCGGGGTCAGATAGGGCATCTGACCCCGCTTGAGATAGGTCGCCGCATAACATTGATAGAAGTGCTGCCACCATGACTCCGGGATTGCCACCCCCACGGCTCGGGAAACCGTTAGCCCCTGCGCCGCCACGCCCTGACGCTCCTTGCGGATTGCCTTGCGGCGACGAGAGGTCAATGCCTGCATAAAATGATCGAAATCCTGATAGTCCCGGTTAAACCAACGAAAATGGCAACCCAGCCGCTCCGCCAACGGCCACTCTTGTAAGGCCTCGCGGGTCTGCTCATCGGGGAATAACAGGTGCCAGGATGAGGCCCCAGTCTGAGCCAGAGTCTCCATCACCGCACTGCGCAAATCCGCCAGCTGGAAATTTCCCCGCCAGCGGGGCCCGGTAATGGGTGTGAAAGGGACCGCCGAAACCAGCCGGGGAAAGTAATCCAGACCATGCTCCGCATAGGCATTGGCCCATGCGTGGTCAAACACGTACTCGCCACGGTTGTGGCTTTTCAGGTAGGCCGGCAGCCAGCCGTCACCAACCTGAATATGCTGTGCCCGCCAGCCCTTTTCCGGGGTTGCTGCCCCGCCACTCTCCAGCGCATCCCAAAACGCCGGGTGCAAAAACGGGTAGTCCGCCATCAGCCACAGACCGGAACAAGACTATCGAGCACAGGAACGGTTACAATGCTGCCACGCCGGTTTCGAACTCCCGGCTTATTACGGTTGCCACAGCCGCTTTCCGGCAACCCACTAGCCATCACTATTATCAGCATAAGGTTATTTATTCCATGCATCTTTTTTTCACGCTCTTCCACATTCTTTTCGCTCTGGCATTTGCCGCCTTTGGTATCACAGCTATCGTTGCTCCGGAAGCCATCACCGGCCAGCAGCCAGCCAACGACGCTCTGCTGGGCTGGCGACTGGCGGGCACAGGCCTGCTGTTCGCTGCAACGGTGAGCTTGCTTGCGGCTTTCAGCCAGACCTATCGTAAAGCACTCTCCGTCCTGCTGTTCCTCTATTTGGCAATTCTCAGTGTTGCCTATGCCAGCGCCGCCGAAGCCCATTGGTGGGTCTGGCTACCTGCGGTTGTGGCGCTGCTGCCATTTGTTTCCCTGCTGCCCACCAGCCGCCTTTCGCTACCATTAAAAGAGGGTGAGCTGGAAGGTGAGGTGAAGTGGTTCAACCCCAACAAGGGTTTTGGCTTCATTCTCAGCGAAGATGGTCAGGAAATTTTTGTTCACTTCAAGGCACTCACCAACGGTGGGCGCCGCAGCTTGCGTCAGGGCCAGCAGGTACGTTTCCGCATTCGCCAAAGTGAACGGGGCGATCAGGCCGACCAAGTCCGCATTATTGAATAGGATAACAGGCTGGTTTCTCCGCTTGTTAAGCGGGGAAACTGCTGATAGCGTTGATTATCCGTCACATCAATAAAAATCCAGACGGATTCAACCTATGGCGTTACTGAACTTACGGCGCAAATCCCCCGGGGGGGACTCGGAACTGTTGGCCCGCAGTCTGGCGGAACAGCAGGATTTGAGCCGTCTGTTGCAGGATACAGCTGACATCGTTGTGTTTACCCAGACGACTGATGGCAAATTGCTTTCCATCAATCGTCACGGCCGCTGGCTTTCCGGCATCAGTGAAACCTTCTCGAATACCTTGTTATTCGTTGACCTGCTCCACGAGCCGCCGCGAGACCTGCAACAACGCCTCGCC
>PGZG01000129.1 GCA_002840115.1 Gammaproteobacteria bacterium HGW-Gammaproteobacteria-14
GTAAACTTTTTTCGCTGCCGCTTTGGTCATGTCATAGCCGACCATCTTGATCATCGACTTCTCTTCGAAACTGCTGGCGAAGTCGGTAGTCATGGCCTGCGCGGCGATGTACACCGGGTTGCTGATGCCATGTTTTTTCGCGAACTCGTCCGAGCACAGAATCGCCGCGCCGGCACCGCAGGTCGGCGGGCAGCACTGGAAACGGGTTAGCGGATCGAACACTTCATCGGAAGCCATGATCTCTTCCAGCGACAGCACCTGATTAAAAAGGGCGTAGGGGTTGTTGCTGGCATGCTTGCGCGCCTTCTCGGCGATCTTGCCGAAGGTTTCCCGTTTGGTGCCATGCTGCCAGCGATATTCACGGCCAGCACCACCGAACATCTGCGCTGCCGGCGGGGCCTGGGTAAAGCCTTGCTCGGTAATCATCAGCTGGGCATGCTGGCCCATCGGATTTTCCCGGTCGTTGAATTTGGAACCGAGCGCGCCGCGCTCCATCTTTTCAAAACCGACGGCGATCACACACTCGGCCAGACCACCTTCGATAGCCTGACGGGCAAGAAACAGTGCCGACGAGCCGGTGGAACAGTTGTTGTTAACATTGACTACCGGAATGCCGGTCAAGCCCAGTTCATAAACAGCACGCTGGCCACAGGTGGAGTCCCCGTAGACATAACCACAGAACGCCTGTTCGACTTCGTTGTAGTTAATACCGGCATCCGCCAGTGCTTTCTTGCCTGCCTCGGCAGCCATCACATGATAATCATCACTGGCGCCCGGCTTGGCAAACTTGGTCATACCGACACCGATTACATTCACTCGACGTTTCATATTCGTTCTCCTGTCTGATTCAGTGTCAGAGCACATCTTCCAGTTTACGTACCAGCGCCACATTGCCGTCGACGCGCATATCCCCTTTCTGATACAACTCGCGCAAACCATGCTTGCCATCGACCCAATCCGCTAGCTGACTGTCGCCGACAATCACGGTGGCAGCCGCAGCATCGGTCTTGCCGGTGGACAGCTTCGGCGGGGTGACGCTGAAATCCATCACCCAGTCACCATCCGGATCGCGTACCCGGAAGTGCACTGCGCCGGAAAGGCCGGTCGCCTTCGCCAGCTTCTGCTCCAGTGCCGCCATGGACTCTGCCGCACGGGCCTGCTTCGGCGCCGCTTTCGCTGCCGGCGCAGCGGCTTTCGGCGCGCCGGAAGCAAGGCGCTTATCGCGGGCCTGCTCAACCAGTTTCGGGTCCATGCCCTGCAAGACAGACAGCTTGTTCGAGGCCATGATATTGCCGTGCACTTTCAGCTGGCCGCCGAAATAGAGTTTCTGCACTTCCGCGACATCACCGCTGAACAGCACCTTGACCAGTTCGCTATCCAGCTCCAGCGTCACGTCCGGCTTGTCGGCCATACCGGTGCCGGCGGAACCCTTGTCGTTCTTCAGGTCGATAAAGAAGCTCTGCTCCGGGTTATGGAACACGAACTGGAACACGGTGTTGGTCTTGCCGACCAGCTCCGGTTTGGCGGCGATATAGGCCGAGATACCGGTGAACACATCACCCAGCGTCGGCTCCTGCGAAGCCGCTGGCGCCGGTGCTGAAGACGCTGCACTGGCGCCGCCCGCAGCAACACGCTTGGCGCGGGCTTCTTCTACCAGTTTCGGATCCATCCCCTGCAATACCGACAGCTTGTTGGAAGCCATCACGTTACCGCCGATTTTCAGCTCACCACCAAAATACAGTTTCTGCACAGCGGCGAGATCACCACCAAACAGGGTCTGCACATGTTTGGTGTCCAGCTCGAGGGTCACATCCGCCTTATCGATGCTGCCGGCACCGGCGCTACCCGGGGCGGATTTCAGATCAATAAAGAAGCTCTGGTCCGGATTGGTGAAGTTGAACTGGAACGAGGTCTTAGCCTTGTCGACCAATGCCGGCGTCGCCGCCACATAGCTGGCAATCCCCGAGAACACATCCTCCAGTTGTACTGAGGTATCTGCCGCTGGCGCGGCTTCTTCGGGTGCCCCAGCCTTCGGCTTGGCTTGCACCTTCGGCACTTCGCGATACAGCTCTACCGCTGCATTCTTCAGAACGACTTCATCACGCTCCTTGACCCGGGTTTCCAGAATGATGCGGTCGTCGGACTCTTTCCACATCTTGGTTACCAGCGTTTCACCGGGGAACACGCTCTTGGCGAACCGCACCTTGATGCTCTTCATCAGACGGCCATCGTTATTGCAGAACGCCTTGATCACATGACGACCGGCATAACCGTAGGTGCACAGACCATGCAGGATCGGCCGGTCATAGCCGAACGCCTTGGCAAAGGCCGGGTCCGCATGCAACGGATTCCAGTCACCGCAAAGACGATACAGCAGGGTCTGGTTGGCATCGGTCTTTTCTTCAATCACCGCATCCGGAGCGCGATCCGGCGGCACATTTATATCCGCACTCGGACCACGATCACCACCCCAGCCACCGGCGCCTTTCACGAATGAGGTCATCTCGTTATAGGCAATCTCATCACCATTTTCGTCCACGGTGGAAATGGCAAAGGTCACTACCGCATTCGGGTCCTTATCGAAGGCTTCCTTGAATTTGAAAATATGCTTGAGCTTGGCATTACGCGGCAGTGGTCTACGAATCTCGGTGAGCTGCTCACCATGCAACAGCCGATCAAAGCCAAAGTTCATGCCTGGCAGGGCAAATTTGCCCTCTTTCGCTGCCTTCAGCATGGCTCCGATTTGCGGCATCACGCCAAAGGTTGGCAGGGCTTGAAAATCACCGCCCAGCTCGTAAACAAACTTCAATTCGTCCTTGTCCATCGGATCGCGAGCAGCACCGACACTCAGGGCATACAGGGCCAGATCATTCTCGTCATAGGACGACTCCAGTTCCAGCTTCGCTTTACTAGCCACATCCAGATCAATAAATTCATTGCCACCAAGGCTGGGATTATTGATGTTGTTAAGGATCGGCATAAAGGATTCATTCACACTGGCAGGATGTTCTGCATCGGTGAAATCGGTGATTTTCGACCAACGGCCCGCCACATCATCAATGCTGAACTTTTTACCCAGCGCAAAGCTGTTACCTAGCGAACGCTCCCAGCGCAGCTTGGAAATATAACCCGCTCCCACCTCAAACAAACCTTTAGTTTCCTGGCAATCCTCGTGGCACAGCCACGCCACCAGTGGACTAACTGCTTCCGGGTTAAGATTCTTCAGCAGCTCCGGAGGCATAATGGTTTCGGTCAAACGCGACGCCGCAATAGGCGCAATGGTGTTAACAAAAATATTCTTACCACGACCTTCTTCCGCCAGACAGTTGGCAAGGCCAGCAATGCCGAGCTTGGCGGCGCAGTAATTTGCCTGACCAAAATTGCCATAGATACCCGCCGCGGAAGTCGTCATCACGATTCGGCCATAGCCTTTTTCACGCATGATCGGCCAAGCCGCATGGCTGACGCTCATGGAGCCGGTCAAGTGCACTTTCAAAATCAGGTCCCAGTCAGCCTGGGTCATCTTGGCAAAGCTGACGTCGCGCAGGATGCCCGCATTGTTAATCACAATATCCACAGTGCCAAAGGCGTCCAGCGCCGTTTTAACAATGCTCTCGCCATGCTCAACGGAGTCGTAATTGGCCACCGCTTCGCCGCCGAGGGCCTTGATTTCTTCCACCACCTTGTCCGCCGCCGCAGAAGATTTTCCGCCACCGGTAGCCGTACCACCCAGATCATTGACCACCACTTTGGCCCCCAAACTGCCCAGCAATAGGGCATGGGAGCGGCCCAAACCGCCACCGGCACCTGTGACAATTGCCACTCGACCATCAAAACGTAGCTTGCTCATACTTTTCTCCTTATGCCGGTTTCGCATTCAAGGTTTCGGATAATAATTCGCGTTTCATCCACTCTTATTCACAACAGGAGTATCGATCACTGTTTTTCTACTAAATATCAGATTTTACTAATACCCGACGGCGTTTCCCGGTGGTGTTCTGATGCACAAAGCGTGTATCGGGGAGCGACTGCATCAGAGCACCACCGGGAAACGCTTGCACCAGACCCTTCTCCCCTACAACAAACCCAGACAATGACGGCCCCGAAGGGCCGCCTGCTACTACCTGTTAAATGCCACGCGAGATCAGTTCTTTCATAATCTCGTTAGTACCACCGTAAATCCGGTTAGCCCGAGTGTCGATATAAGCGCGGGCAATCGGATATTCGAGCATATAGCCGTAGCCACCATGCAACTGCACACACTCATCCACCACCTTGCTCAAAAGATCAGACACCCAGTACTTGGCAGCACAAGCCGCTTCCGGGGTGAGTTTGTTTTCCAATACCAGCTCCATGCATTTGTCGACATAAACACGGGCAATCTGGATTTCAGAGCGCATCTCGGCCAATTTAAAACGAGTGTTTTGATAAGCAGATACCGGCTTGCCAAACACCTGACGCTCTTTCACATACTCCACCGTAGTAGCCAGAGCAAACTCAGCTCCCGAGGCACAGATAATGGCAATCATCATCCGCTCCCAGGCCAGCTCTTTCATCAACATGATAAAGCCCATGCCTTCCATGCCCAGCAGGTTTGACTGCGGCACACGAACATTGTCAAAGAATAGCTCGCAGGTATCCTGCCCTTTCATGCCGACTTTCTTCAACGGTTTGCCCTTGGTGAAACCGGGGCGATCTGCTTCGATAATCAGCAACGATACATCCTGCGCTCCTTTACCGGAATCGCCGGTACGCACAGCAACCACCGCCATATCACAGAGGTAACCATTAGTAATAAAGATTTTGGAACCATTAACGATGTAATCATCGCCATCTTTTTTCGCCGTGGTCTTGATGCTTTGCAGATCAGAACCAGTACCCGGCTCGGTCATGGCAATTGCAGTGACCGCTTCGCCACTGGCCATCTTCGGGAGCCAGTGCTGCTTCTGTACTTCATTACCGAAATTGAGAATATAGTTAGCCACAATATCGGAGTGCAGGGAGAAACCACTGGCGGAATCACCAACACGCGCCTGCTCCTCCATCATGATCATGCTAAACAAACGATCAACGGCAGAGCCACCATACTCTTCCGGCATCGTCGGACACAGCAAGCCCAGCTCACCCGCCTTGTTCCAGAGATTCCGGTCCAGATGCTGCTGCTCTTCCCACTTGTCATGGTGCGGCGCGATCTCGGTTTCGAAAAAACGGCGAGCCGTTGCTCGAAATGCTTCGTGATCTTCATTGAACAGAGTGCGCGGCATCATCGGGTTAACCGGCTTGGGGACATGGACGTCTGACATGAAAGCGTTTCCTGTATAACGAGTTAAATAGACCGGCCCAGGGCACCTCTGAATAACTCCTTGCTGTCTCTGCGGAGACTTCATGCTACCCGGGCCATTTACAATACGGACGTTCAGCATGTTTAATGA